>NZ_VOPZ01000015.1 GCF_010470665.1 Desulfovibrio sp. JC022
GACTTTACGACCACCTTCGGCCTCTTTCAGGATTTTAATAATTTGGCTTTCACTGAATTTGGATTTCCGCATCGAAACAACCTCCTTCATGGCTGTCTTTATCAGAAATCTCTACTTTGCGCTGGGACTAATATACGGGAGGGCTACAAAATCATCACGAATTTGATCGCCAGTATACTTTAATATTTTATTATAGTTTTTTTCTGCTTCATTAATATCACCTAATACACAACAAACATTAGCAATATTACCGCTTGAAATTAGTACCCATTTAAGATCTTCTCTACCAATTCCAATATCTCTAACATTATTATAAGCTAATTTTGCTCCAGCATGATCCCCCAAACGTAACAATAAATGCCCTAACCTATTCCACCCCTCAGCACTATTAGGATCAAGTTCTACAGACTTTTGATAATATTTCAAAGCCTCTTTAGGATTATTCATATAATTCAACGCACCTAAACGTCTATATGCTTGGGCGGCTTTAACATAACTCTCGTTACCAGCTTCAACATTCTTCTTAGCTTCTTCGTTAAAGAAAGCCTTAGCTAAATCAGTATTACCCTTTGCAAGTTCGGCTTCAGCTTGTGCAGCGTAATCAGTCTCTTTCTGTGTCTCTTGCGGCTCACGCAAACCATCAATAACGTCTTTGAGTGCTGTGATTTCTTCGTCTTTAGATAAGATAGTTCGCTGTGCCTCTTTTAAATCTTTTCTTTGATCTTCGTAGACTTTTTCAGCAAGTTTTTGCGAATCTTCCCGTTCAGGAACATTTACGTTTACTTCAACATTCTGCGAAGGACTGTCATTATTTTTCTTTTTAAATTTACCTAGAATATGTGTAACCACAGGATATGCAGCAAGCACTACACCCAAAAAAGATAGCTTAACTGTAAGCCCCAAGCCCCAAAACCAAGCAACACCCGGCACAGCCATAGCAGCATCAAGTATCTGAGTAGAATTAAGCAAGAAAACCTCCCCAATATATAAAAAGCACAACACCAATTATTCCAATCCCATTTTCTAAAATGATTAACGATACGAATACGATCCGTCAATACAGAATGACAATTTCCACCACATCATAAAAAATCCCCCGCAACCATCAGGCTGCGGGGGACTTCTTCAATCTATATTTCCGAATAATTATTTTCTAATTCTGGGAAATCCGGTCAGGATACTCAGCACTGCTACTACTGCAAGGATGAAGCAGTAATGCATGTTGCCGATGATCTCCAGCGGGGAAAGCCCGGAGATGGACCCGGCGAGCAGAATCTGTGCGCCGTAAGGAATAAGCCCCTGCACTATGCAGGAAAAAATATCCAGCAGACTTGCGCTGCGGCGCGGATCAACATTGTGGCTTTCGGCAATTTCCTTGGCCATGCCCCCGGTGAGGATGATGGCTACGGTGTTGTTTGCGGTGCAAAGGTCGGACATTACGGAAAGTGCACTGATGCTGAACTCACCGGCCTTGGTGGACTTAGTACCCTTGGTCAGCTTGGCGATGAAGTTGATAATATAAGTGATACCGCCGTGGAACTTGATAAGCTCTCCAAGACCACCCACCAGCAGGGAAAGTACAAGGATTTCCTGCATACCAGTGAAACCTTTGTAGATATCCTGAGAGAAAGTGAGCAGGTTGAAGCTGTCCATGGAAGCAAAACCGACAGCCCCGGTGAAAACAATACCAGCACCGAGAACGACAAACACATTCACGCCAAGCACAGCCATGATCAAAATGGTGATGTAAGGCAAGACCTTAAGCAGACTGTAACCGCCATCAGCTACTACCTGACCGCCTTCTCCGGCAAAATAAAGAATAATGACTGTGAATATTGCCGCCGGTAGCGCAATGAGAAAGTTCATCTTGAACTTATCACTCATCTTACAGCCCTGTGTCCGGGTCGCTGCGATGGTGGTGTCGGAAATCATGGACAGGTTATCACCGAACATGGCCCCGCCTACAACTGCGCCCATAAGCACAGCGGAAGGGATATCAGTTTTCCCGGCAACACCGACCGCAATAGGTGCGATGGCGGCAATGGTTCCCATGGAAGTACCCATGGCAGTAGCGATGAAAGCAGCAATTACGAACAGTCCCGGCAGAACCATGGAAGCTGGAACAATGGACAGACCGAGGTTAACAGTAGATTCTACCCCGCCGATGGATTTGGCAACAGAAGCGAATCCGCCGGCCAGCAGGTAAATCATACACATGGTGACGATACCCGGCTCACCCGCGCCACGCAGGAAAATATTAATTTTGTCGTTAAGCTTGTCCTTGCCCATCCAGATCGCCCAAGCAATAGCGGGCAGAATGGCAACCGTGGCGGAAAGCTGGTAGAAAGCCATGCTGGTTCCGTTCATGGTCAGGAAAAATCCGGTTCCAATAAAAATCACCAAAAATAGACCTAGTGGCGCTAAGGCCAAACCGTTTGCTTCCTGTTTCATACTACTATATTCCTATATAAAGAGTTAGACATATAGTCCGGACAAAAAAATATTCGTCTAGCGGCACTTCTGTTCGGACTAATTTAAGAAAATCAACGTAAGTGACCACTTATTATTCAAAATAAGTAATATTTGCGCTAAACTTTCCGTTTTTGCGTTACTGCGAGAAATTTAATGCTCACCTTTTGGCTGTTCTGTCAATAAAAACCGGACAGCTTTTCTTAAAGTTACACTTAAAGAAAAAGCTCCTTATGCACCAACCTGGCACAAAAGGAGCTTTTTAATCAAACAATACAAAAAAATTAGTACTCAATTTCCACAGCGGAAGAAGCGCGGATGGCGCGGGCTTTCGCGTCTTCCACATCATCACCGAGGGCAAGGGCTACGCCGAGGCGACGCACGCCGTCGCATTCACCCTTTCCGAAGAGGAGTACTTTGGTATCAGCTTCCTCAAGAGCCTTGTCCACATTGGCAAAAGCCGGAGCCTCGGACTTTCCGTTGGAAAGAATTACGCTGGAAGCCGCAGGACCGTACTGGCGAATCGCCGGCACAGGCAGGCCGAGAATAGCGCGCACATGCAGGGCAAATTCACTCAAATCCTGAGAAATTACGGTCACAAGTCCGGTATCATGAGGACGCGGTGAAACTTCGCTGAAAATGACTTCCTCACCTTTGACGAACAGCTCCACGCCGAAAATACCCCTACCACCAAGAGCGTCAGTAATTCTAAGAGCGTAATCCTGTGCATTGGCAAGAGCTGCATCAGTCATGGGCTGGGGCTGCCATGATTCACGGTAATCACCGTCATCCTGACGGTGCCCGATGGGTGCGCAGTAAGAAGTGCCCCCGACATGGCGCACGGTAAGCAGTGTGATTTCATAGTCGAAATCAACAAAGCTTTCTACGATAATGCGCCCTTCCCCGGTCCGTCCGCCGGACTGGGAATAATCCCAAGCATGATCAATGTCCGCTTCAGATTTCACAGTACTCTGCCCTTTGCCGGAGGAACTCATAACCGGTTTGATTACGCAGGGGATACCGATTTCTTTCAACGCTTCAAGGTATTCTTCCTTGGTATCGGCAAATTTGTAAGGGGAAGTTTTCAGACCGACTTCCTCAGCAGCAAGACGGCGAATCCCCTCGCGATCCATAGTCAAACGGGTAGCGCGGGCAGTAGGGACAACATTGAAGCCTTCTTTCTCCAGCTCAAGAAGAGTCTCGGTGGCGATGGCTTCAATTTCCGGCACGATGAAATCAGGCTTTTCAGTTTCGACAACACGGCGAAGTTCCGCAGCATCAAGCATGGAAATCACATAACTACGATGCGCGACCTGCATAGCCGGGGTATTTTCATACCTGTCCACGACAATGACTTCAACGCCTAGACGCTGGGCTTCGATGACAACCTCTTTACCAAGTTCACCGCCGCCAAGCAGCATCATTTTGCGGGAAGAAGCGGTTCCGGCAGTACCGAGAGTGACCATAAATATTACTCCGTAAGGTATTTTGTCTTGTGGGAAATTTATTCTGTGTGGGTGCGTTTTTAGTCTCATAAGGTGGGCAAAATTTCAAGGAATTAGATGCGCCCTTCTCCTTGTCATCAATACTCCCCTGTTGTATTTTTATCTTCTGTACTGACCAGCCCTTAAAAGGAGTATCCTTACTAATATGGACAAGAAAAAAGTAATCCTCGCCGCCAGCGGTGCCAGCGGAACCATGTATGCGGTAAAATTGGCCCAGCATCTAGGCTCTCTGGATAATATTGAATTGCATCTGATTATTTCCGATGCCGCCCTGAAGGTGATGGAGCTTGAAACCGAATTCAAACCTGAAAACCTGACCGGACATGCAAATTTCGTATACAGGCAGGACAATATAGCTGCTCCCCCGGCCAGCGGATCATGGCAACATGCAGGGATGATCGTCTGCCCCTGTTCCATGGCTTCACTTGCAGCGATTGCACAGGGGTTGGGCAACAACCTGATCCACCGGGCCGCAGATGTCTGCCTTAAGGAACGGCGCAAGCTGATTCTGGTCACCCGAGAAACCCCGCTGAACCTGATCCATATCCGCAACATGGAAACAGTAACTCTTGCCGGAGCCACTGTAATGCCTGCGTCACCGGGATTCTACCATGCTCCCAAAAGCATTGAGGATATGGCAGCGCACATGGCAGGAAGGGTCCTTGAACAAATGGGAATTTCACACGATTTATACCGCCCGTGGGGCGAAGAATCAGCGAGGTAAGCTATGAAACACGTATTCATTTGGAACGGTCATTCAAATTTCACCATCCAGTCTGACGATAAGACCGTAGTCATCGACCCCTTTTTCGAAGGTAACCCCAAAGCTTCCACCACATGGGAATCCATCAGCAAAGCAGATGTCGTGCTTGTAACCCACGACCACGGAGACCACATTGGTCAGGCGGTGGAAATCTGCAAAGCTACCGGAGCCACGCTGGTCTGCATTTTTGATCTACTGGAAAAGATGATTGAGCAGGGTGTGGATCAGGAAAAGCTAATCGGTATGAATATTGGTGGAACGGTTTCCGTTGCTGGAATCAAGATCAAGATGGTTCAGGCTATGCATTCCTCAACAACCGGGGCACCAGCCGGATATATCCTCACATACGAAGATAATTTCTGTGTCTACTTTGCCGGGGATACCGGACTTTTCGCCAGCATGGAGCTCTTCGGCAAGCTGCACGATATTGATGTTGCCCTGTTGCCCACCGGAGGATGGTTCACCATGGATTCAAAAGATGCGGCCTACGCCTGCAAGCTTCTGAATTGCAAAACCGCCATCCCCATGCATTTCGGCACCTTCCCAATTCTGGAGCAGGATACTGTAAATTTTAAAGAAGCATGCGCCGAGCTGGCACCGGAATGCAAAGTAGTTGAATTGGAAATAGGAGAAGAACAAGAAATTTAAACATCCCTAAAAGCATCAAAAATCTGCTGAGCGCGCTTCTTGCCGATCCCCTGAACATTAGAGAGGTCTTCTACGGAGGCCTCTTTCATCTTCAGCACTGAGCCGAACTCATCCCAGAGCAACCGAGCTGTCTTGGGACCGATTCCGGGCAAGGAAAGCACTTCACTCTGCAAAACCTTCTTCTTGCGTGACTTGCGCTGCCTGCCGATGACAAAACGGTGCGCTTCATCACGGATTCGTTGCAAATAAAGGAGTTCCGGGCTTCCCCCTTTAAGCGGCAGATGATTCTTTCGTCCGGGCCTGAAAATACGATCATCCAATTCACCGGCCTTACGGGTCGGTCCCTTGGCGATGGAAGCCAGATGCGGGATAGGCTCAGAATGCGTCCAGTTCTCGGCAAAAGCCTTCTCTACGGATGCAAGCTGCCCCTTACCCCCATCTATTAATATAAGGTCCGCCCATGGAGGGCCGGAATCAATGCGCTTGATCACCCAGTGAAATAAAGCGGCATAATCATCAGACGAATGCTCCAGTTCCGGGAAAGCATAGTTGCGATACTGGGATTTTTCGGGTTTGCCTTCCTCGTAAACCACCATACCAACTCGCATGCCCTCCCCGCCTAGATGAGATGCATCAATGCATTCAATGCGCTGCGGCGGACCTGAGAGCTTTAGTTTTCCGGCAAGCAGGTCGAGAATATTGTCATTCTCTTTCTCTTTGAGTCCAAGAGCAGCATTCTTGCGGGCGATTTCCAGCAGCCGTTTTTCCTCACCGCTGTGTGGGGTTACGATCCGCACCGTGGCTTTGCTGCGCTCACTGAGCAGTTCAGCCGCCCCTTGCATATCAAATTCAAAGGGCACAAAAAGTTTCGGGGGAATAAATTTTGTTGATGAATAAAACTGGGAAACAAAGCTGTTCAGAATTTCCTCGCCATCTTCAAGGCTTAGCCCCGGCCAAAAGAAATTCTTTTTATCGAGCAGCCGCCCTTTTCTAATGAAGAGCAATCCCAATCCGACGCCCTGCGTAGATTCCGCCAGAGCGATTACGTCAATATCCGACCGCTCATTAAGCACCACGGATTGTTTCTCTACAGTCTTCTGAATGGCCTTGATCTGATCACGGAATTTAGCGGCATTCTCAAAATCAAGCGTATCCGAAGCTTCCTCCATCTGACGACGCAATGAACCTATCAAATCTCCCGCTTTGCCGGAAAGAAGCATCTCCACCTGATGAACCAGCCCCATATAATCCTGCCGTGGAACAACATTCACGCAGGGGCCAAGACATTGCCCAATGTCATGATACAAACATGGCCGGACCCGGTTACGAAAAGCTGAATCAGAACATTTGCGCAGGGGGAAAACTTTGCCCAGCACCTTCCATGTCTCGCGGGCAAAATAACTGGAGGTATACGGACCGAAATATACTGATCCGTCACGCACAACCTTGCGGGTCATGCGCAGCCGGGGATATTCGGATTTCTTATCCAGCTGGAAAAGCACGTACTGCTTATCATCACGCAGGACTACATTGTAGCGCGGACGATGCTTTTTGATCAGGCTGGCCTCAAGCAGCAGTGCTTCCTTCTCGGTCCCGGTAACGAGAGTATCAATGGAATGGATTTTTGAAACCAGCACCCGGGTCTTAGGCGTATGCTTGTGCATGGCCCGAAAATATGAAGCTAATCTTTTGCGCAGCTCCCGCGCCTTCCCTACATATATAATACGTCCCGATGAATCTTTCATCAGATACACACCGGGCAATGCCGGAAAATCAACGCTGTTGAATTCAAAACCCATTGATACTGCAACCTTGTTTGAACTGACCTGAAAGTGGATATCCAGAACTAACCCCGGCCCTACCCCATGTCAAATTCAGAATCGGGCAAAAAATGATTCTCGCCGAGTAGTTAGAACATTCCGTGAACAGCTAGACAGAACCGTAAAGACAAGCGTCAGGTATTGGTTAACAACATTCAGCAATTGAAGGAAAATTCATGAAAAAATTAACACTACTCGCAGTTCTGTCATGTATGATTCTAGGGCTGGCCGGAACAGCTTCCGCAGTAGATTTGGAAGGTAAAGGACAGTTCATATTCAGCATGAACCTGATGGACAACAGCGATTTCCTTGCTGCGGACAAAGATGGAGACCAGGAAGATGACCTGAACTTCTGGTTCCGTGCCCGTACTGAATTCCGCTTCATCGCCAACGAAAACCTTTGGGCTGTACTGTACACCCAGTATAAAACCCGTATCGGTTCTGACAACAACAGGAACGTAGACGGCAACGATGGCGGAGACGGCTCACAATTAACTGTTAAACGTGCGTATCTTCAGTATCGCTTTCCGGGTACGGAGATTATGACCACCGCTGGTTTGGCCCCGGTAGACCTGCCCGGAGCAGCGGCAGCAAGCATGGTCCTTGCCGGGACTGAGCGCGGCCTGTTCAGCGTATCAACCCCCATCACCGACCAAATTGCCATTGCTGCGGCTTACATCCGCAATACCGACCGTTTCCAGACTGATCCCGGCACAGATAACCAGAAAGATGAGCTGGATCTCTTTTATGCTGCACTGCCCATCACCATTGATGGAATCAGCGCGACTCCTTACTTCGCATACAGCATCGTGGGGCAGCATAGCTATGTAGACACACCGCTCGGCCTGCGCGCCCCTGCCGGAACAGCGTATACCAAAAATGCCAATGCTTGGTGGGTTGGCACATCCTTCTCCATGGATATGTTTGATCCCATCGTATTCAACGCCGACCTTGTATACGGCTCTGTTGATGCAGACGAATCCCGCAATGATCGCTCCGGTTTCGGCATGGACGCATCTCTGGCATATACCGGACTTGACTTTGTTCAGCCCAAATTGGTTTTTGCCTACACTACCGGTGAAGATGATGAAACCGACAACGGCTCCGAACGTCTGCCCACAATTGAAAACGATTTTGCATTCGGCACCTATTACTTCGGCGGTTCAGCCTTCACTTCATCCGACCTTGATAACGCCAACCAGCAGGGTTTCTGGACTGTAGGTCTTTCTCTCGAAAAAATATCCTTTTTCGAAAAACTCAGCCACGACATCCACGTGCTTTATATTCAAGGTACCAACGACAAAGATCTTATCAAAGACGGAACCAACGCGGCGGCGGTTAATGCCGGAGCCAGCGGCATTGATGCAGACGGTAACTTCCTGACCACCGAAGACTATGCAATTGAGATTGACGTAAACACGACCTATCAAATTTATGACGAGCTATCCGCAATTGTTGAATTCGGCTATATTAATATGAATCTCGATAAGGACACATGGGAAAATTACCCCTCTGCCCAAGGCCAGGCACGCAAGGGTGAAAATTCTGACGCTCTTAAACTTGCAGTAGGCCTCATCTACTCGTTCTAAACACAATCAAATAAATCCTGACGCAAGGGGGCTGGAAGTTAATCTTCCGGCCCCCTTCTTTTCGTAAACGCATGCTTGCTGATAAAAAAATGACACTTGGAGCAGGGAAAACAATACTTAGCCCTGCTGTAAAATTTTTTAAACCACCCGTGAACAAGGCCAAATCAAAACTGATCTCACAGTTTACCGCATAAATAAAAGGCTTGCACCTTATTCGAAAAAATCTAGAAAATATCTATACTTCAGTACCAGCTCTCAGGGTATAAAATTTTATACGGTAAAAAAAATTTTACCCTTGTCAAAAAAATGTAATTTTTCGCTTGCCATGAGATTCACGAAAAGCTAGAACTGTTCCTGAAGGTAGGCGTCAGGCAATCGTGCTTAAAATCATTTATTCAGCAAAAGGATAAAAACAATGAAAAAACTTGCTATTCTTGCAGTACTCGCATGCATGGTCTTCGGCTTTGCTGCTTCTGCATCTGCAGTTGATCTGGACGCTAAAGGCCAGTTCCAGTTCCAGATGAACCTGATTGACAATGCGGATTTCCTTAACGACAAGGACTCCACCACCGGCGTACGTGGCGACGACGACCTGAACTTCTGGTTCCGTGCTCGTACCGAATTCCGTTTCATCGCTAACGAAAACCTCTGGGCAGTTCTGTACACTCAGTACAAAACCCGCATTGGTTCCGCTAACAACGCTAACGAAGACGGCAACTCCGGTGCTACCGGTTCTCAGCTGACCGTTAAACGTGCTTACCTGCAGTACCGTTTCCCCGGTACCGAACTCCTGACCACCGCTGGTCTGGCTCCTGTTGACCTTCCCGGCGCAGCCGCAGGTAACATGGTTCTCGCTGGTACCGAACGTGGCCTGTTCATGATGGAAACCCCCATCACTGACCAGATCGCTGTTGCAGCTGCTTTCATCCGTAACACTGACCGTCTCCAGGACGACGGTGGCGTTAACAACCTGAAAGACGAACTGGACATCTTCTACGCTGCTCTGCCCATCACCATCGATGGTCTTGCTGCTACCCCTTACTTTGCATACGCAATCGTTGGTAACCAGGCTGCTGCTGGCGGCGCTGCTGTTGCTGGTCTTGCTGCTCCTGCAACTCTTGCACAGACCAAAAACGCTAACGCTTGGTGGCTCGGTACTTCCTTCTCCATGGATATGTTCGATCCCATCGTATTCAACGCTGACATCGTTTACGGTTCCGTTGATGCAGACGTAAAACAGAACGATCGTTCCGGTCTGTTCTTTGATGCTTCTCTTGCTTACACCGGTCTGGACTTCGTACAGCCCAAACTGGTATTCGCTTACGGTACTGGTGAAGACGACAAAACCGAAAACGGTTCCGAGCGTCTGCCCGTTATCGCTAACGACTGGGCTTTCGGTACCACCTACTTCGGTGGTTCCGCTCTGACTTCTGCTGACCTCGACAGCAACGAACAGACTGGTTTCTGGACCATCGGTCTCTCCCTCGAGAAGATCTCCTTCTTCGAAAAACTGAGCCACGACGTTCACTTCCTGTACATTCAGGGTACCAACGATTCCGATCTCATCGAGAACGGTAGCGCAGCTATCACCAACACCAACATCGCTGCTGACGGTAAATTCCTGACCACCAAGGACAATGCTTTCGAAGTTGACCTCAACACCAACTACCAGATCTATGACGAACTGGCAGCTATCGTTGAACTCGGCTACGTAAACATGAACCTTGACAAAGACGTTTGGGATGGTTCCCAGGTTACCGGTGCGGCTGCTCGCGCTGGTAAAGATGCTGACTGCTTCAAATTCGCAGTTGGTCTCGTCTACAAGTTCTAAGAAATCTTAGAAATTTAGCATAGCCTTGACGCCGGGGGCCGGAAGTTTGCAAACTTCCGGCCCTTTTTATTTTGCCTTACCTCCCTCCTATTCTGCTCGACTTTTGATAAGCATTGCGATAAGGGACAGACACATCAGAAATACTTCTCTTCGTAAGTATCATACTCACCAATCACATCTTAAGGACACTTCTATGCCTTGCAGAGATATCACCTATTCCGGACAGCAGGACTGGCCGGAAATCAAGAAATGGCTCGAACTTAGAGTCAACCCGGACAGTAAAGTTGACTCCATTGTCAAAGACATCCTCTCTAAAGTAAAATCCGAAGGCGATCAGGCTCTTGTGGATTACACCAAACAGTTCGATTGCCCGGACTTCACTCATTCCATGCTCAAGGTCAGTCGGGATCAGCGCGGGCTAGCCTATGCGGAAATCGAATCTCATGACCTCGAAATAATCGAGGAGGCTATCCGCAATATTAGAAATTTTCATCGTAAGCAGGTTGAGGAATCATGGTGGACCACCGGAGAAGACGGCACCATCCTCGGTCAACTGGTACGCCCGGTTGACCGTGTTGGCCTGTACGTGCCCGGCGGTCAGGGCGGTGAAACCCCGCTCATCTCGAGCATGATAATGAATGCCGTACCTGCACAGGTTGCCGGGGTTAAGGAAATCGCTGTAATCTCCCCTCCCCGTAAGGACGGAACCCTGAACCCGTATATCCTTGCCACTGCGCAAGAACTGGGTATTACCGAAATTTACGCCTCCGGATCTGCATGGGCTATCGGCGGTATTGCCTACGGAACCGACACCATCCCCCCCTGTGATGTTATCGCAGGACCGGGTAATATTTTTGTTGCGACCGCAAAAGGCCAGCTGGTTGGTGAAGTAGGCATCGATATGATTGCCGGCCCCAGTGAAGTTGCCATTCTCGCGGATGGAGATTCCGATCCGGCATGGATCGCAGCAGACCTGCTTTCACAGGCTGAGCACGACCCGCTCGCATCTTCCATCCTTGTTACCTGGGATGATGAGCTTGGCGTAAAAGTCAAATACGAACTTAAGAAACAGGCCGAACTCCTCCCCCGTGGTGAAATCGCCCTTAAATCTCTTGAGGACTGGGGCGCAATTGTCAAAGTTCCCAATCTTGAAGCCGGAATTGATTTTGTAAACAAAATGGCTCCAGAGCACTTGGAGCTGGCTTTTGAAGAACCATGGGGAGCTATCGGCCAGATCAAACACGCCGGTGCCATTTTCATGGGCCACTTCACCCCTGAACCTGTAGGGGACTATTTTGCTGGCCCCAACCATGTTCTGCCCACTGTAGGGACAGCAAGATTTTCATCTGCTCTCTCAGTGGAGACGTTTACTAAAAAGACAAGTCTGATCTATACTGATCAGAATTATATCAACCGCCACGGCGGTAAAATTGCGAGACTGGCAAGGCTTGAGGGATTAGAAGCTCACGCCCGTTCTGTCGAAACAAGATTAAAATAAGAGGATACGCGGATGTCCAAGCATGTTGTTGAAACTGATATCAAGGAACTGAAACTTCTTTCACGCGGCAAAGTTCGCGATATTTATGAAGTGGATGATGACAAGCTTCTGCTGGTTACCACCGACAGAATCTCCGCTTATGACGTCATCATGCCCAACCCCATTGATGACAAGGGTAAGATCTTGAACCAGATCACACTCTTCTGGATGGACATGTTCAAAGACATCGTTCCCAATCATTTGATCGCCTCAAAGGTGGACGATTATCCTGAAGTGCTCCACAAGTACCGTGATCAGCTGGAAGGACGTTCCGTACTGGTCAAAAAAGCCAAACCTCTGCCCATCGAGTGCATTGTGCGCGGCTACATAACCGGTTCCGGCTGGAAAGATTACCAGAACACCGGCGAAGTCTGCGGCCACAAGCTGCCCGAGGGACTCAAAGAATCTGAAATGCTGGAACAGCCGCTCTTCACGCCCTCCACCAAAGCGGAGCTGGGTGAACATGATGAGAATATTTCCGTAGAAAAAGCTACTGAAATGCTCGGCAAAGAACTTTTTGACAAAGTCCAGGAAGCTACTCTTTCCATCTACAAGCGTGGACGTGACTATGCTCGTGAAAAAGGTATTATCATTGCGGACACAAAATTTGAATTTGGTATTTATGACGGCGAACTGATCATTATTGATGAAGTGTTGACTCCGGATTCATCCCGTTTCTGGCCTGTTGAAGGCTACGAAGCAGGCAAATCCCAGCCCAGCTTCGACAAGCAGTTCCTGCGTGACTGGTTGACTGAAATCAAATTCAACAAGCAGCCTCCGGCTCCAGAAGTCCCTGAAGAAATCGCAACCAAAACCCGCGATAAATACATGGAAGCCTTCACCCTCTTGACTGAATCAGAACTTGACGCTTAATAGATTTAAAAATTAAGTAGCAAAATAAGGAGATCTCAATGCTTCTGAAAGGTAAAAAAGCACTGATTTTCGGTGTTGCTAACAAAAAAAGCATTGCTTACGGCATCGCCAAGCAGTTCAAAGAACAGGGAGCCGAACTGGCTTTCAGCTATGTTAATGATGCCATCAAGAAACGTGTCGAACCCATTAGCGAAGAACTGGGCGGCGCATTCACTTTCCAGTGTGACGTACAGAGCGATGAAAGTATCGCTGCTTCCGTAGCAGAAGTGAAAGAGATGTGGGGAGACTTTGATATCCTCATCCACTCAGTTGCTTTCGCTAACCGCGATGACCTTAAGAAAAGATACATCGAAACTTCCCGCGACGGTTTCCACCTCGCCATGGATGTATCTGCCTACTCTCTGGTCAGCCTCTGTAACGCCTACGAAGACATGATCAAGCCCGGCGGTTCCGTCATGGCTATGACCTATCTCGGATCAAGCAGAGTCATCACCAATTACAATGTAATGGGTGTAGCCAAAGCGACTCTTGAGGCCAGCGTTCGTTACCTTGCCGTAGATCTCGGCGAGAAAAATGTCCGTATCAATGCCATCAGCGCAGGACCTATCAAGACCCTTGCAGCTTCCGGCATTTCCAGCTTCAAAGACATTTTCAGACACATTGAAGAGCGCGCACCGCTCAAACGCAATGTAACCACTGAAGATGTTGGTAAAACTGCTGTTTACTACGCATCCGACCTTTCCGCCGGTGTTACCGGGGAAACTCACTTCGTAGATTGCGGTTACAATATTCTCGGAATTTAATTCCATCGGTTCTTGAATCCTATTGCCGGAAGCTTTTTTAAGGCTTCCGGCTTTTCTTTTTTTACGATATATTCTCTTTCTTGCTTGACAGAAGTGAGCCCAGGGAATAATGATCCTTTTTTGCCTTGCCCTTATATAGGAAAGGGCCACAGACCATAAGGAGGTTTTATAAATGCTCAGAAAGTATGAAGCACTGTTGCTTTTGAGCCCTGAACTTGCGAGCGACAGCCGCAAGGAACTCGTTGAAGGACTCATCGCAATCATCGACCGCGAAGGCGGCAAAATGGATGAGATCGACGATTGGGGTTCCCGCCAGCTGGCTTACCCTGTCCAGAACCAGACTCGTGGATACTATGTCCGCCTCGTATTCGACGCACCCGGCCCGCTGGTTGCTGAACTCGAGCGCAACATTCGTATCACCGATGGAATCTTCAAGTTCGTTACTGTCAAACTTGATGAAACCGTAAAGGCAGAGGAGGCTTAATCATGGCGTTCAAAAGAAAATTCACACCCAAAAGAAAGTTCTGCCGCTTTTGCGCGGATAAGAACCTTCCTCTCGATTATAAACGTCCTGACATTCTCAAGGACTTCGTAACCGAGCGCGGCAAAATTATTGCCCGCAGAATCACCGGTACATGCGCTAAGCATCAGCGTCGTCTGACCACTGAAATCAAACGTTCCAGACAGATGGCACTCATGCACTACACTACTGTGCATAGCACCGATGTTAAGAAAAAGAGTATCTAGGGGGACTACATGAAACTTATTTTACGTGCCGATGTAGACGCTCTTGGTAGTCTTGGTGACATTGTTACCGTTAAAGCTGGTTATGGCCGTAACTACCTGATTCCTCAGGGACTGGCTATGCCCGCTTCCGAAGCTAACCTCAAGCAGTTCGACCTTGAGAAAAGAAAGCTTCAGGAAATGGCTGACAATCTCCGCACTCAGGCAGAAGGTCTCAGAGACAGACTGGCTGAAGTTGAAGTTAACATTGAAGTTCGTGTCGGTGAAGGCGAAAAACTGTACGGTTCCGTAACCGCAGTTAACATCGCTGACGCTCTCGCAGAAATGGATTTCGACATCGACCGCAGAAAAATCCTGCTGTCCGATCCTATCCGTTCCCTCGGTGAGTACGACATCGAAATTAAACTCCACCCCGAAGTTCGCGGTGAAGTTAAACTGGTAGTAGCCAAAGTTGGCGGACCGGTTGAAGAAGAGCCCGCAGAAGAGGTTGAAGCACCCGCTGAAACCGAAGCACCCGTAGCGGAAGCAGATGCAGAAGCAGAAGCAGAAGCGTAAATCAGGCTCAGACTACAATTCGGGCGGAGCGTCTAACGACGCTTCGTCCGATCTTTTGCGTAAGGTCCCTCCCCATAACCTCGAAGCCGAACAGGCTGTGCTTGGCGGAGTCTTTTTAAGCAACACCATTTTCAACGACCTTGTTGATATCGTCAAATCAGACGCATTCTACTCCCCTGCCCATCAGGAAATTTTCCGGGCCTTTGAAGATCTCTACGGTCGAAATGCGCCCATCGATCTGATTACTGTCAGTGAATATCTCACCGCTAAAGGTACTATCGATTCAGTAGGTGGCCCTGTATATCTAGCTGAACTTGCCAACTCTGTTGTAAGTTCCGCAAATGCTCTGCATCATGCTGAAATTGTAGCGGAAAAAGGTATCCAGCGCAGTCTGATCGATACCGCTGCCAACATCATCAATGAAAGCTTTGAAGCTCAAGACGTCAAGGAACTGCTGGATCACTCCGAGCAGGCTATCTTTGATATCACTGACTCCAAAAAGACTACCACCATCAAAGGTAGTAAAGCTCTCATTCAGGAAGTATTTCAGGATCTTGAAAATAGAGTCGCCCAAAAGTCATTAGTTACCGGCATAACTACCACATATCACAAATTCGATGAGATGACTGCGGGGCTGCAAAACTCCGATCTGATAATTATCGCCGGACGTCCCAGTATGGGTAAAACCGCGTTTGCTTTGAACGTGGCCATGCGTGCCGCGCTGCATTCCGGAGTTACCACCGCTGTCTTTTCCCTTGAAATGGCAATGGGACAGCTGATGACCCGTATGCTTGCCTGTCACGGCAAAGTCGACCTTTCCCGACTCAGAACCGGACAGTTGGACGACGAGGACTGGGCCAAACTCTATGACGCTGCTCAGGACTTGACAGAAGCACCCATTTTTATTGATGATACACCCGCTATTTCTACCATGGAACTGCGCGCAAGATGCAGGCGCCTTAAATCCCAGCACAACCTTGGGCTGGTGATGGTAGATTACCTGCAACTTATGCGCTCAAGTGCGCGTGTTGACTCTCGTGAACAGGAAATTTCCGATATTTCACGGACACTCAAAGCACTGGCTAAAGAACTGAATATTCCAGTCATCGCCCTGTCGCAGCTTAACCGTAAAGTTGAAGAACGTACTGACAAACGTCCCATGATGTCTGACCTGCGTGAATCCGGTGCTATTGAGCAGGATGCTGACATTATTCTCTTCCTTTACCGCGAAGATTTCTACAACAAAAAAGAAGACAAACCTATCACCAATACTGCGGAAGTTATCATCGGTAAGCAGCGTAACGGCCCTACGGGTATTGTTGAGTTGGCCTTCTTCGGTCCTTATACAGCATTTGAAAACCTTGCTGCCGATCCATATCCGTCAGAATATGACGATGAATAATCGGATATTATTTATGACGTGATGCACTGAAAACATCTACACGGAGAAAATTAATGTATTTTCATGAAGCCGAAACCCTTGAGAGGGGCAAACTGGAAGAACTTCAAGTTCAAAGACTGAAAAAAACCATCGAGCTGGCTGCAAATTCTCCGTATTATAGTGAAGTTTTCAAAAAAAACAGCATCGATCCATCTATCATCAAAACAGCTGGTGATGTAACCAAGCTTCCCTTTACCACCAAAGACGACCTGCGCTCCCAGTACCCTTACGGATTGCTGACCCAGTCGCTGGATAATTTCGTGCGTCTGCACGCTTCCTCCGGTACCACCGGAACCCCCACCGCAGTCCTCTACACCCAGAAGGACCTTGATACATGGGCCGACCTCATGGCCCGCTCCATGTACGCAGTAGGTGTGCGTAAAAGCGACGTACTTCAAAATATGTCCGGTTACGGCCTGTTCACCGGGGGGCTCGGTATCCATTACGGTTCCGAACGTCTCGGTTGTTTGACCGTACCTGCCGGTGCCGGTAATACCAAACGCCAGATCAAGCTTATTCGCGATTTCAATGTAACCGCCCTGCACATCATCCCCTCTTTCGCTCTCTACTTTGCGGCTAAAGTCCGTGAAGAAGGCTACAATCCAGCTGAAATGCCTTGGAAGGTAGCCCTGATCGGTGCGGAGCCACATACTGAGCATACCCGCCGTAAAATCGAAGAACTGATGCACATCAAAGCTTACAACTCCTACGGGCTGTCTGAAATGAACGGTCCGGGTGTAGCTTTTGAATGTATAGAGCAGGACGGCATGCATGTCTGGGAAGATGCTTACATCGCCGAAATCATCAACCCCGAAACCGGGGAACACGTTGCTGAAGGGGAAGTGGGCGAATTGGTCATGACCACCCTGACCCGCGAAGGTATGCCTATTATCCGTTACCGCACTCGCGACTTAACCCGATTTATTCCCGGCCAGTGCAAATGTGGACGTACTTCACGCCGCATTGACCGCATCATGGGCCGCGCTGATGACATGCTCATTCTCAAAGGTGTGAACATCTATCCCATGCAGATTGAAAAGATCATCATGGGCATCCCCGAAGTGGGCCAGAACTACCTGATTGAGCTGTACAAAGAAGGTCTCATGGATCAGATCAGGGTCAAGGTGGAAATCAAGGAAGAATATTTCATCGAAGACATGCGCGCGCTTCAGGGCATTCAGAAGAAGATTGCCGGAATGCTCCGCGATGAAATCCTCATAACCCCCAGAGTCGAACTGGTTCAGCACAATTCCATTCCCAAAGCTGAAGGAAAGGCTGTACGTGTTGTAGATCTCAGGGATGAGGAATAGAATATGATTACTGCATTGGCAGTGCTGGTTATCCTGCTTATGCTGTGCTCGCTGGCACTGCATATATTCGGGCTTCCGGCAAACTGGTTGATTCTGGCTCTTGTAGCGGGATGGAAATTTTATCAGCCTGAAACAATGACTTGGAACTTCATCATAATTCTGGGAGTCATCGCCCTTGTTGGCGAACTCCTTGAATTCGGTGCCCAGTATTTCGGCGGTAAAAAGTACGGTGCAACCGGACGCGGCAATATCGGAGCATTCATCGGAGCCATCGGCGGAGCAATCTTCGGAGCACCGTTCTTTTTCGGTCTCGGTGCTTTGCCCGGTGCTTTGCTAGGCTCCTTCGGAGGCTGCCTTGTACTGGAACTTACCCACGGCAGATCTTTTGACGAAGCCAGGCATTCCGCATGGGGCGCATTTTGGGGCAAAGCCTTCGGTATGGCCCTCAAAATCAGCCTCGGTGTCTGGATGTTTGCCATGAGTGTACCGAAAATCTGGCCCAGTTAAGGAATTTGATGCGCTTCGCGTTTTTGATAATTTGATTTCGCCTCCGGCGGCCAAAGGGGATAATCCCCTTTGGAATCCCTATTAGTTTTAAAGAGGATGAACCATGAGTTTTGCTAATAAGTTTCCTGAATATCGCGGTAAAATGGAATATCACTGTCTGGGTTGTAATGCCCGCTATGACATTAACGAACTTCATTACACCTGCCCTGAATGCGGTTCTGTTTTCATCCTCGAAGACCTGACTTTCGACGAACTCAAAAAAAACAGCGGCAAAGAGTGGCGCGAAATATTTGATGCCCGTTGCGGGACTAAAAACGACAGCCTGCGCGGTATCTTCCGCTTCTACGAACTTTTCGCCCCGGTCATGGACGAAGAAGAAATCCTTTACCTCGGTGAAGGCAACACCCCTATTGTTGCATCAAGTCCGGCCCTCAATGAAGTAACTGGAATCAAGACCGCCTACAAAAACGACGGTCAGAACCCCAGTGCTTCCTTTAAAGATCGTGGCATGGCCTGTGCTTTCAGCTACATCAACGCGCTGATGAACAAAAACAGCTGGGATGAAATCCTGACCGTTTGTGCTTCTACAGGCGACACTTCCGCAGCGGCAGCTCTTTATGCCTCCTACATGAAAGAAGGCGTTAAATCCGTTGTTATCCTGCCGCAGGGCAAAGTTACTCCGCAGCAGCTGGCTCAGCCTCTCGGTAGCGGCGCAAAAGTACTGGAAGTTCCCGGCGTATTTGATGACTGCATGAAGGTTGTGGAAAATCTGGCTGACAACTACCGTGTGGCCCTGCTCAACTCAAAGAACTCATGGAGAATTCTGGGACAGGAATCATACGCATTTGAGGTTGCCCAGTGGTACGATTGGGATCTCAAAGACAAATGCATCTTCGTGCCCATCGGAAACGCAGGCAACATTACTGCCATCATGGCCGGTTTCCTTAAGCTTTATGAGCTGGAAATCATTACCGAGCTGCCCCGCGTATTCGGTGTACAGTCCGCTCATGCCGATCCGGTTTACCGCTATTACTCCGTAGAAGAGGAAAGCGAACGCGAATACAAGCCCGTAAAAGTACAGCCTTCTGTTGCTCAGGCGGCAATGATTGGAAACCCTGTTTCTTTCCCGCGTGTAAAACATTTTGCAGAAAAATTCGAAGCCATCGGTGGCAAAAAAGCATTTCAGGTGATTCAGGTCAGCGAACAGATGATCATGGATTCCATGCTGCTGGCCAACTCCCACGGACACATCGCCTGTACTCAGGGTGGCGAATGCTTTGCCGGACTTATCCGGGCAAAAGAGCTGGGCCTTATCAGCGAAAACGAGAGTGCTGTGCTTGATTCTACTGCACACCAACTCAAATTTGTGGGCTTTCAGGACATGTACTACCAAAATGATTTTCCTGTTGAATATGAAGTGACTCCGGATGCCAGCCGCGCCAACAAGCCGGAGCTTGTTATTGAAGGTGCAGAAAAAGAAAAGATGTCCGAAGCTGATTACATTTCTAAAGCAGCGGAAAATGTCGTTTCCATGCTCGGTCTGGAGAAAAGATAAGTGGCGAAAAAGGAACGCGCGGATCAAATGCTTTTTGCTCAGGGACTCTCTGAGAGCCGTGAGCAGGCCAAGCGCATGATTATGGCCGGACAGGCCCACTATCTTAAAGACGGGCAAAAAATCCCTGTTTCAAAACCGGGAATGCAGCTCGACCCCGATCTGGAGATCGTAGTCAAAGGCCGCGACCGTTTTGTCAGCCGTGGCGGCTACAAACTTCTTACTGCTATTGAGGAACTGGGCCTTGATCCGAAAGGTAAGGTAGCACTTGATGCCGGAGCTTCCACCGGAGGTTTTACTGATTGCATGCTCCAATTTGGAGCTGTACGGGTCTATGCCGCTGACGTGGGTTACGGACAGCTGCACTGGAAATTGCAAAAGGATGAACGAGTTACGAACCTTGAGCGCATTAACCTGCGCCATGCTGAAGAAGACCTGATTCCTGAGAAAGTTGATCTGGTTGTCTGTGACGTATCCTTCATTTCCTTAACTAAGATACTTCCTGCGCTTGTGCGTTTTCTTAAGGGAAGCGGTGAAATTGTCTGCCTGATCAAACCGCAATTTGAGGTCGGCCCAGGCCAGACAGACAAAGGCGTTGTTCGCGATGAGGATCTCAGACAGCAGGCAGTTGATATGATAGTTAATTTCGCTTCATCCGAGTTAGGATTGCATCTGAAAGGACTTGTCCCTTCAAGCATTAAGGGACCGAAGGGAAATCAGGAATACCTCGCGTATTTTGTTCGCTGATTATTTAAATCTATAGATTATTGTAAAGGCAGTCGCTTTCAAGTGACTGCCTTTTTTATGTTAGTCACGCTAACTGATTGGGCAGCCAAGCCAATCAATAATGCATTGGACAAATATCAACATTAAAACTGTTTTAAACAGCCAGTCTTCATTATTCCTTTTACCTTGTTTCTATTCATTTCCACTGTTGTTTATGTAAAAATACAACTATTGCACATTGCAAAATAAACATCATACATACTTTTTGACACTAATAGCTGCTTTACAACAAACAAACATACACAGATGTATGCAAAACAAGACCACTTCAACCTTATATTATTTCTACAACAATTTACATTTGCGTCAATTTTACTTTACTTAATTTAACATTCAAGATAGTCAGTATATGCATTTTCTTGAGGGGATGGCTTTATCTTAGCAAAGTCATTAAGCATTTTCAGCATTTTTTGAAGGAGTGTATATGAGGACTAGATTTACAGCATGTTTCAGCGTGCTGATCATTTTAATGGGACTGGCAATAGCCCCCGGATTCAGCAATAAAGCTGAAGCGGCAGGGTTTGCGATCTACGAATGGGGAGCTCGCGGCAACGCACTGGGCGGCGCAATGATCGCCAAAGCAGACGACCCGTCTGCCATTGCATGGAACCCTGCGGGTATTACCCAGCTGGAGGGTACACACATACAGGCCGGTGTAGCCATGATCTCTCCCATGATGGATCTGAGCACCACCTATAATGGTGTTTCCACTAAATCCAGTGGTACGAAAAACGTATTTTTTCCGCCCAACGCATACATCACACACCAGATCAACGACAATGTCTGGCTGGGCGTAGGTACCTTTACCCGCTTTGGTCTTGGAACTGAATTTGATGAAAAATGGAACGGTAGATACGCTTCCTATAATACAGCGATTGAAAGTTACTCTTTCAACCCCAACCTTGCATACAAAATCAACGAATACGTATCAATTGCAGGTGGACTTGAATTCATGAAGGTCCGTGCCGACCTCAGAAAGAAGCTCGATGCATCCGCGGCAAAAAACCCTACCACTTACAATACCGACGTAGACCAGCGCATTCTAGTTAACGGCTTCACCCCCGGCGCGAACGCTGCTATCCACATCACACCCAATGAAGAGTGGTCCATCGGCCTTTCATGGCGCAGCAAGATGAGTCATTCAGCATCAGGGTCCGCAAGCTATGTGGTATCTCCCGGAGCTGCTGCTCTTGCTCCCGGATCTTTCACTGATTCAGACATTAAAATGAGCATGAAAACTCCGCATATGTTTTTTAGTGGAATCGAATACAAGCCGCTTAAAAACCTTAACTTCGAATTCGACGCAATTTTTTCCATGTGGAGTGACTACAGTCATATTACATATGAATTTGAAAAAATCACCGCAGTCGGTCAAAATACTGTAATCGCAGACAAAAAATGGAATGACGTCTGGAGATTCCAGGTTGGTGTTGAATATCTGCCCATTGAAGACCTCGCTCTCAGAGTCGGTTACTTCTACGACCAGAGCCCCATCCCCGATGGTTACATCGACTACATGCTGCCTACCAGTGACCGTCAGAACCTTTCTTTCGGTATCGGCTGGAAGTATGAAAAATTCAAAATCGACGCTGCTTACAACTATCTCTGGATGAAAGACCGCACTATCGAAGCAAGACCTACCGAAGGTATTCTCGATACTGAAATCAGCAATTCCCGCACCCACATTGTGAGTTTGGATATGGGATTTGAATTCTAAATCCTGACAAATACAGCAAAGTAAAAAGGCCCGCTCCATTTGGAGCGAGCCTCAGATTGATGACAAAGTCCTCGCCTTTTGGTGAGGACTTTTTTATATTATTTGCATGTTAAAAAAGCCCGAGCAAAAGCAAGTCACTGTTGAGCTGGTCACAATTGAAGAACTGGTTCCTAAAAGCCATTTACTTCGAAAAATAAACAAATTTATCGACTTCGCATTCATTCGAGAGAAGACCAAGCATCTTTACTGTGACAACAATGGTCGTCCAGCAATTGATCCTGAAGTTCTCTTTAAGATGCTTTTTATCGGGTATATATTTGGAATTCGTAGCGAAAGACAGCTTGTCAAAGAAATACAAGTTAATATGGCTTATCGCTGGTTTCTTGGATTTGGCATCAAGGATAAAATTCCAGATGCATCAACGATAAGTCAAAATAGAAGAAGACGATTTAACGGAACTACAATTGCTCAGGATATATTTGATAATATCGTTTTTCAGGCTATGAAACGAAAGATGGTTGATGGTAAAACACTTTATACAGACTCTACTCATCTAAAAGCCAACGCTAACAAGAATAAATTCATCGACAAGATCGTTTGCAAAAGAACTCAATCGTATTTAACAGAGCTTGATGAAGCCGTGGAGGAAGACCGAAAAGCCCACGAAAAAAAGCCTTTAAAGCCTAAGCCAGCCTCAACTCCCATCAAAAGAGTCAAAGAAAGCACGACAGATCCCGATGCTGGCTACATGTTCAGGGACGGAAAGCCCAAGGGATTTCACATGCTGGCCCACCGCACAGTCGACGGTAAATTTAACATAATTACTGATAGTTATATAACAACAGGGGCAATAAATGATAGTGTGCCTTACTTGGACAGATTGGATCGGCAGATTAAACGTTTTGAATTTGACGTAAAAGCAGTTGGACTCGATGCAGGATATTTTACTTCACACATTTGCAAGGGTTTGGAAGATAGAGATATTTTTGGTGCGATAAGCTACCGCAGACCCAACAAACGCAAAGTTTTTTTAGCGAAACGATTCTACAAATATGACCATGAAAAAGATTGCTATGTGTGCCCTGCCGGACATGAACTTCAGTACAGAACAACGAACAGGGAAGGCTTTCGTCAGTATGCATCCTGTCCAAATATTTGCGTAAAATGTGAATTGTTAGCTAAGTGTACGTCCAATCAAAAACACGTAAAAGTTGTAACCCGTCACGTCTGGGAAGATTCAAAAGAAAAAATGATAGAGAACCGTCTCAGCCCGCGCGGCAGAAGGCTATACAAACGCCGAAAAGAAACAGTTGAGCGTAGTTTTGCCGATGCAAAAGAGCTGCACGGGCATCGCTATGCGCGGATGCGTGGGCTTTCGAAAGTTCAGGAGCAAAGTCTTCTGTGCGCAGCTTGCCAAAACATGAAGAAAATGGCGCTCATCCTGAGCGCAACACACTTGTTTTTAGACATTTTTTATATATCTACCATTCAAAAGAGCATTCGAAGCTTTTTGAGGCTTGATTCTAGCTTTTAACAACTGAATTTGAACTTTTCAAACTAAATCGAACTGGAACGGAAATAATAAACCCCGCTTTCCGAAAAAAGCGGGGTTAGTCATCAATCTGAGGCCCGCTCCATATGGAGCGGGCCTTTTTTTTACTTCGTTTAGCCCCCCCAAAAAATCCCCCCCATTCATGACGACTCATTATAAATTATCACCTCTTGATGTTAATCGACCTACCCTACATTTTTTCTACAAATTTTAAACAAATTCGACTAAACGGGAGTCGATTTTTGTTTTGCTTAATAAAATTATACTGAAGTGCCCTATAGATGACGGATAGTCTCTGAGAGGTTAAAGTCAGCTCATGGAGAGACAGTCATGAGTAACCGAAAGTATTCAGAAGAATTTAAGAAGTCCGCCGTTAAGCTCGTCACCGAGTTGGGCTATTCATACAACGAAGCTGCGGAGCAACTTGGATGTAGTTCCTGGTCGATCCGGCAATGGGCTAAAAAGTATGGCAAAATAAAAGACGTGCCACCGGAATTTGAGCATATTTCTGCTGCTGATGAGATGAAAAAGATTCGGGAAGAAAACGCCCGACTCCGCATGGAGAATGAAATTTTAAAAAAGGCAGCGGCGTACTTTGCCAAGGAGTCCCTATAAGGTACGCGTGGATCGCTAGACAAGAAGGACTCTATCCAATCGTTTCATTGTGCCGCGTTTTGTCTGTCAGCAGAAGTGGTTATTATGACTGGCAAAAACGGTTGCCAAGCGAACAGCAGAAAAGACGGGATAAAATCCGGCAAGCGGCCAGCACGTCTTACCGAGAAAGTGACGGAGTGTATGGATACCGAAAGGTGCACGAGGACGTAATCGAAGCTATCGGCTTTTACTGTTGTCCAGAAACCGTAAGGCGCGTCCTTGCCGCTGAAGGGATGAAATATCAAACAGTGCGTAAGCACCGTAACCCGAAAGCACACCGGGATGAGCACTACGCACCGAACCTGTTGTCGCGGGAGTTCACTGCCAGTGCTACAAATGAAAAATGGGTTTCGGATATTACGTACATCCCTACAGGCGAAGGATGGCTCTATCTGGCAATTGTGCAGGACATTTTTTCTAGAAAAATAGTCGGCTGGTCCATGTCCCACCGAGTCGACGCAGATCTGGCGTGTAGCGCACTGGATATGGCGATCAGCAACCGACGTCCTACGGGAGAGGTGCTTTTCCACTCAGACCGAGGGAGTCAGTACACCAGCTCCTCTTTTTCATCGGCTCTTCACAGGCACGGCTGTGTAACCAGTATGAGTCGTCGAGGAAACTGTTGGGATAATGCTGTCGCAGAAAACTTTTTTAGCAAGTTGAAAAGGGAGCGGGTAAACCGTAACCGTCAGAAGAGCCCCACCTTTTCAAAATATTCTGATTGGGTATGCTCAGGATGCGTTCTTTGAAATAGCCTGTGGCAATAAGGCTTTGAGATCGTCTTCACCCTTGGCCTGGGGCAGCCGTTCAAACACATGAAGTAGGTATTCATAAGGATTCAGGTCACAAGCCTTGGCAGTCTCTATGAGAGAATAAATGGTGGAACTGGCTTTTGCGCCTCGGGGAGAACCGGAGAAGAGCCAATTCTTTCGGCCTACGACGAAGGGGCGAATTGCGTTTTCAGCTACGTTGTTATCCGGCTGTAGACGACCGTCCTTAAGGTAAACTTCTATCTTTTCCCACTGGCCGAGGGCATAGGTGATAGCTTTCCCAAGAAGACTCTGGGGAGGTGTTGTTTTCGCGCGGGAGTCGAGCTGCTCCTTAATCTTGTCCACAATCGGCTTGGCCTGCTCCTGACGCATGACCAGAACCGCATCGGGATCAAGCTGCTGTTCCCGTGCTTTCTTTTCCAGCCTGTAAAGCTTCCCGATAAGATTCAAAATCGTCTGGGCGGTTCCCGACTTCTTCTTGGAGCCGGTTTTGATTATATCATGAAATTTGCGCCGCACATGGACCAGACAGCCGACATGCTTGATTCCTTCGCGCTCACCCAGGGCTTTGTAGCCGATATAGCCATCAGTTTGCAGGAAGCCGTTAAAATCGCCGACGATTTCTTCGGCCACCTTCCCGCCCCTGCCGGGGTCATAATGGAAGAGCACGGCGGGATGCTCAGGATCACCGCCACGGGCCACCCACATGTATGATTTCGAAGTATTCTTTCTTCCAGGTTCCTTCAGGACCTGCACCGTGGTCTCATCCATGTTGATGATCGGTCCGGAGCGGATTTGCTCGTAAAGTAACTCCAATAAAGGGCTACACGCTTCAGCCGCCCGCAATGTCCAACCGGACATTGTCGCCCGGGAAAGATCCACTCCAAGCCGTTTAAACATGTTCGATTGCCTGTAAAACGGCAGCCCGTCGACGAATTTGTTGGTCAGAATATAAGCCAGCAGTCCGGGAGTGACTATGCCTTGCGGGATCAGTTGGGCTGGCATGGGAGCTGTTTTGATGGTAGGGCCATCATCTTCTACACCCTCGCAGGAACGACAGGCATATTTGGGCCGGATATGACGGATGACTTAGATTTTCTGCGGAATGATGTCCAGCTTCTCGCTGACCTCTTCTCCGATACGCGTTAAAGCGCAGCCACAGGGGCAAATATTGTCCTCTTCAGGAATGTCATGAACGACTTCTACCCGAGGGTATGCTTCGGAGATAGGGCGACGTCCATTTTTTGTGATCCAGATTTCCGGCAACAGTCCTGACAGATAGAATATCATCTCTTTGAGCTGCAACAAGTAGAGCTATTGCTCCGCCGCCGGAATACCCGACAAGATGTATTTTCTGTGCCTTGGCCTGCTGCTTCACCTGCGAAATGGCTTCATCGATGGCTTGAACATTTTTTTTGCTGAATCGCCCAGAGGTCCAACAGGACACATCGCAATTTCTCGCCTCTGTACCGCCTACAAACTGACAAGGACGGGCCAGATATACAACGGAAAGAGCCGGGTCCAATGCGGCCAGCATAAACCCGAGCGGGTTATGCGGAGTAGGGTCAAACGAAACTCTGGATCGAGTTCTCCATGCCTGTCCGTCTCCTTCGATGTATATTGTCAGGTTTTCAGCCCCAGGCTCAATACGGGAATATGTGACCAGATCAAAATCTATTGTTCTGATTTTTTCATATTGAAAGTCAGTGCCCTGCACCAAAAGCTGCATTCTTTCAGTTGGATTGAGGGTGGAGGCGCACGAAGTGCTTAGCAATAAGAAAAAAAGAAACACCAGATAATTAAAAATCGCTCTTGCGTTAAAACATCCCATACACTACGCCCTAATTCTTGTTGAAAAGTTAGTTCATCCTTTTACTGTTGTTTATCATCCCCTTTTGCTTATCCCATTACTCAACTCTCTAAAAATTAGCAAAACGACAACAGAATAGCTGCAAAGCTGCACTCAACCTGACCATAAAACCTCACTGTCTCAAACACCAAAACAAAAAGCCCCACAACGTGCTAACACACTGTGAGGCTTTACTTTTTCATGGAGCCAACGATCGGAATTGAACCGACGGCCTGCTGGTTACGAAAAAGATGAAGCGGACTAATCTTAAAAGTAATTCTCCCTACTCACCTTTCCACCCCAAAGAAACCATAATCTAATAGAAAAGAACGGGGGTTAAACTCCTGAAATAACAGAAACTAAATTCAATTTCGTATCCAAAGACTTTATTATATCTCATCCTTCCTCCACTTCAAAGCCAGCCCGGAAATAACCAGCAGAACAACATCTCTGACGATGGTCATCTGCATGTCGGATGCACTTGAAATATCAGTGGAAAAACAGCCGCAAGCCACATCTATGCCCCGGTAAAGATTGGCGGAGAGAGCAGCTATGAAGACCAGCAGCATTGCCACAAGAATTGCTACAGCTGTGTCGATGAACACGCCGCAGACCAGCATAGCTCCGCAGACAAATTCCAGCCATGGCAAAAAGAAAGCCACGGGGCCGATCATCATTTCCGGCAGGATCTGATAATTCTTGATGATCTCAGCGAAAGCTAACGGATCAACAATCTTATCCAGACTGGCGACAATAAAAACAATCCCGAGAATAATGCGAGGTAATGCTCTAAATTCCATTAGTTTGCCTCCAAATCCATTCCGGCTCCGATCCAGCCGTCTATGCCTTCAGTATACACTGAAACATCCTTAATACCCTTCTCGACCAGTTTCTTAGCTACAATCAAGCTCTTACCGCATGAAAGCCCGTCACAATAGATGATTACCGGGCGGCTTTGATCAATCATCGCTGCCTGCACCGCCAGTTCATCCCCTTCCATGTTAACGGTAATATTTAGCGCACCGGGAATATGCCCCATGTCGAACTCCATACTGCTGCGGGCATCCACGAAAGAATACTTACCCGCTGTAAAGTCCTGCAACAGGTCCACAGTGCCAACCTCTCCAATCTCAGGAGGCTGAGGATGACTTAATTCCGCAAGGGTGTGCGGCTTGGGACGAGCCGTATTGAAAGCTACAGCCAATCCGCCAGACAAAAGACATATGAGCAATGCCTTAACCAGGAAAGATGCAAAAGTACCGAACTTCATCAGAAAACGCCTGAGTTTGAAATAATATTCATATCCCGCAGGATTCTTATTAACAATTGGAAAAGATTGCACGGTTTCAAATCGAAATGCAAGAGCAGGCTGGGTTTATGGCAATAAAAAAGGGTGTGTTCATTTAGAACACACCCTTCTTTCAGCGAGACCGGACACCCGGGATAAACCGTTACCGCTGCTTCCTTTCGGACCTGACGGGGTTCACAGCGCACCCGCCATCCGGCCTCTCTGTCAAAGATTTCGTCGTTGCGACGAGGAGAAATAACTATTTATTCCGGCAGACTTTGTCAAGCCTTATTGCTAGAAATTTAAACTTATTTTAAAAAAACTTTAAATAACGCCCGACTACCCTCCAATCCAAACACTTTCATAAAAATATTACACTTTATCTCACTACCTGTTTCTGTTTAACTGAACAAACTCAACCGCACAAGTTAATCTCAATTCGGGAGAATAGAATGGACGCTAAAAACATTAAAGATGTCGAAGGTATTAAAGTTCAACAGATTGGCTACAAAGGTGAAAACCATGAAGTAAAAGGCGTAACCATCCGCTGGCTCTCCAAATCCGGTAAAGACGCAAATGGACAGCCGGAATACGGCCTGCGCCACTTCACAGTAGAACCCGGCGGTGAAATCCCGACCCACAACCATTTCTATCTCCAGACCGTATATGTAGAAAAAGGCCAGTTCGAATGTTTTGCCTGCAACCCTGAAACAGACGAAGTCACTGAGAGCAAAATATGCGGTCCCGGAGACTTTGTCTTTTCCGACTGCATGGAACCACACGGCATGCGCAACATCAGCGACACTGAAGAAGCTACTTTCCTATGTTGCATCGGCTGTGTCTACGAAAAATAGCCAGCCTAATGATTCAAGCAAAAAGCCCGCTATCAAATAATGATAACGGGCTTTTCGTTTAATGTCGGTGTTGATCCAAATTTGCCGGTTTGAATCAGATGTTAGAGTGTCAATCCTAAAAACTGCTTGCCATAACTATACATCATGATGCTTTTTTAGCAAACTCAATTCTGTAATTAATTATGTCATCTACGGTCAGCACAGGCATGTCGTGTTTCCGGCCGAATTCAACAATCTCCGGCAGCCTTGCCATAGTTCCATCCGGGTTGGTCAGTTCACAGAGAACACCGCAGGGATTAAGGCCCGCGAGGGTCATCATATCCACAGTAGCTTCGGTGTGCCCTTCTCTCTCCAGAACACCACCGGAGCGGGCGCGCAAAGGAAACACATGTCCGGGTCTATGCAGATCCGCAGACTGTGCTCCATCGGCAATGGCGGCTTTGACCGTGGTCACACGGTCAGCTGCGGAAACGCCGGTAGTAACACCCTTGGCAGCTTCGATGGTTACGGTGAATCCAGTCTGATAACGACTGGAATTGGCTTCGACCATCATGGGCAGATCAAGCTGCTCTATTTTTTCTTCGGTCAGGCAAAGACAGACGATTCCGCTGCATTCACGGATCATCATGGCCATCTGCTCATCGCTGAGCTTTTCCGCAGAAAAAATGAGATCGCCTTCATTCTCGCGACTTTCATTGTCAGTCACAAGAATTCCACGACCTTCACGTAAAGCCTGAAGACCTTTCTCTACCCTCTCAACAGGGGTACCATACTGGGACAATAGATTCTGATTCATGGTAAATCTCCAATATTAAGTTACCAGAATCAGGGCGATAGAATAGACAGCTGTCCATATAAGAACAGCGCGCAAGTGTAGGGAAGACCACATGCGTGGGAACTGTCTCACTCTCTTTCATCCGGACTTTAACCGTCGGCTCCGGAGTCACACCGGATCTGCTGACCCTTTTCACCGATTGAAAAGGCGCTCGCGGGCTGTCTTTAAAATTAAAGAATCACCGCCGGTGGGGAATTTCACCCCGCCCTGAGAATTAAGATAGCTTTTTCTACTGAAAAAACCGTCTCTTAGTCAAGGGCAAAAAAGAACCCCGCTCCAGATGGAGCGGGGTTCTTAAATATCATGTAGAAAAGATATTCTATTTGAAGCTGTCTTCAAAAAGCTTTTCAATGGCTTTTTTACCGGACTCTTCCAAGAAGCGGGTTCCGGTAGCGGTGAAATGCCTGTGTGTGATTTTAGGATCAGCACACTCAGCCCACTTTTCTTTTTCCCAGCAGAACCAGCAATTCTTGTCCTGAGAAAAGACGAACAAAGGCTTATTGCATATTTTTGCAAACTCAGCACCCCAACCGGTTCCACCTTTTACGGTACCATCATCAAGGATATTACCAATGATGAAGATTTCATGCCCGCTGTTAACCTGCCAGCAGATTGATTGCAGCACCTTACGAAAGATAGGTGCACGGGTGAAGTTACGGTTCATCAATTTGGATACATAAGTGAGACTGACATCTTTGCTTTCAAGTTCCTTTTCAGTAAGAACACGCAGGCCACGCTGACGGGCATTCTGGTGACCTTCAAAACTGTAGTTAACTTCCTGCAAACCATACTTTTCAGCATTCACTCCGAACTCGCTTTCTGTGCCGGAAGCACCGCCACTATATAAAATGAACTCTTTAGGATTACTCATTTCTTCCTCCAGTGTTAGCTTGTCTAGATTCGTGAAAACGACTGATACATAAAAATGATCAAGTCCACAATCAGGATTTTCGGTAGAACTACAATTTGCACCTGACTTGTTGCATACGATAAAATTTTGAACTTATCTACATAAAACAATGATTTTCACGGATTAAGAAATGTTCCAATCTTTCTTAAGTAACTGTTTGTTTGAAAATTGATGTACAGAAAGAAATTTCGCCTATCGCTATGTTCAAACAATATAATTCAGCTCTTTTCTATTCTGAAAAGGAGGATATGCATTAAATATTAATGTACAAACACAAACGAATCACTTGTTACAAAATTCACAGAGTTCGATACAAACTTTATACACCTACAAAAACAGGACAAACCTGTCACTCATCACATAAATCAAATCACGTGATTTTTTTTCTCACCAATGCGGCCTAGACAAAACCTAAAAATAGTGTATTATCGTCTTTGTTGATTCGGGCTGGAAAATCTCAAGACGAAAGTAGCTACGGCCAAACCGTATAGGAGGTTTTTATGAACAAACACAGCAGCATCGGAGAAAAACCGGAAGCTTTGAAAAAAATGGAAAAGAACGATCCTCACAAATATCGTTCTGTCAGCGGTCACATCGCTGCCATGGTCAAATCTCTGGACGAACAGGAAAAGAACAACTCTTCCGATCCCAAAGCGGAAGAAGATCAGGACTAAGTCCTGCACCTCAATCTCTGACTCAATCTCACAAGTTGTCAACAAATCCGCAACTCTCTAACGCGTCTGACTAGTTTGAATCAAGCCAGGCGGAAATACTGTTGACAAAATCGCCGGATAAGCAATCGATCCACTTTTGGTCTGTCCCCTCTCTGCCCGTAGCCGGGCAGTCTTCATCAATCATGACGATTTGATGGGGGGCAGACTGGAATCCGGTCAGCATCACCGGTACCACCCTCTTCCAGTCGACACTGACACCGCGAAAACCGATGAAAGTCGGTAAACCGTCAGCCAGAACAGACGCGAGCCTTTCTGGAAATAGACGTCCATCAGGATGATCTATGGTCAGGATGACAAATTTAAAAAGCCCCGCAGGCAAATCCATGCGGGGCATTTTTTTTGCCCCGTAACCTCTGGCCCAGACACCTATCCGCTCAGGCTTAACCTTGGAATGCCCCTGCAATGCATCATAAGCTTTACGCAACTCATCAGAACTCAAATTTTCTGCGCACAAAACAACCACATTCCGTCCACAAAGATGGCGCGCAACCTCGGCAAACTGCCCGTATGGAATATCAAGACCGTAACGAACCAGCACCACAGCCGGAAACTTTCCCTTTGCCGCAGGCACAAACAATTCGCAATGCTCTGCATCATCCTCAACTTCATAAGCATCCACACGCCCTTTTACCGGATATTCAGCAGGCTCACCATCAGGCAGCCACATGAAGCGGTGTATCCAGTGTTCATCACCGGGCAAGAAGACCACCGAACCCTGAACAGGTTCATCTTCATCAAAAGAAGGACCGTAGGTGTAGATGAAATCGCCATATTCAGATTTTTTCAATTTACGCAGCAACCCACTTTTACGATCATGCAGAATCAGCCGCCCGTACTCGGCACGAGCATCAAGAATGACCACCTGTCGCCCAGTGGATGTTTCATAATGTCCGCGAAAATCATCCTCACCAAATTCATAAGCCGCCAAGGACGAAAGAGACCGAGCCTCCGACCCACGCTTGAGCACCATAGTTGAGTTCCCAACGGTAATGCCCTTGCCCTGCCGCAGAATCACAGCATCAGGACTAACAGAATTACCGATTCCCATATCAGGATATGATTTGGCGGTCTTTTTCTCGCTAGCACTGTATGCCTCCCTTAAAGGAGATCTCTCAGCAGGGAAATTTTCGCGAGACGCTGACTTTGGAATACTCTTTTGCGCAAGACGCTTTGTCGAAACATCAGGCCGGGGAGACTTCTTTATTTTTATCGGCTTATTTTTAACTTGGGTTTCAAGTTTGGGCTCAACCTTTTTCGCAAATAACTTTATTTCCCCCCTCTGCTCCTTCTCAACAAACGAAACAAGTTCAATACCAAGACCATTTCGAATTTGATCATGAGGGAGTTTCACAAAATCGATGAAGAAAAGCACAGCCAAAACGTGCAAAAGAATTGAAAACAAAGCCGCAAGGTAACGCAAAGATCCTCCATGGTCTTGAAATCAACTTTATTCCTGAATAAATATTTTTTCAACACCTGAACCATTTTTTTATTTTATTCCAAGGTGATATATTTTTATTTTCTTTACAACTGAACAAGCGACCAAATAATATTAAAGTAATAATTTGAAATTATGGTTGACACTTACGGAGATTCCACATAGACCTCTCTTCACTTGAGTCGGGATGTAGCGCAGCCTGGGAGCGCACTTGAATGGGGTTCAAGGGGTCGGAGGTTCAAATCCTCTCATCCCGACCACAAGAAGGAACCCCGAAAAGCCACTGAGCAATCAGTGGCTTTTTTCTTTTTAAGCCAAAGCCATCAACCTAATCAGTTTATTCGAAAAGCCGCTGAGTCGATCAGCGGCTTTTTTATTTCTGAACAAACACGCCATATATAAATACATATATATTATTGACTAAATCCATAAAAAACATCTAAAGCTATAGTAAATAGGAGAGGTCAATTGAATTTAAAGAACAACACAGAAAAAAAAGACATACTAAAGGTATTCTCACAAACTATCGATTTAATGAAAAATATTGCCATCATAGCCACATTGGCTGCAATTTTCATCAATAGCGACCTTATAGAAACCTACATATACTCAGAACGTGTCAAGCTGCTGAAAACACTACCCTTCGTAAAAATGACCAACGATGGCTACGAACATTACTTCCACACTCACAAACCCGACTGGATCGCAATATATAAAACGACTCTCACATTTTGCAATGAATCAAAACAAGAAACAATTACTGTACAGAATAAAACAAGCATTGAAAAAGCTGAAGTAATTAAAATTTTAAACAATATTGGAGGGCTAAACGGGAGTGGTGTAAAAAAAACAAAAGTATTTGTTACATTTGAAACAAGCCTTGGACAAATCGATGGCAGCATGAATCCATACATATTCGAATACAAAATCAACTCAAGGGGGGGATATGATTCGCCAATGTTTTATAGGGACGGTGTGTTCAATATTATTAATTTTTAGTTCTATTGCCAATGCGACAGTAACTCTCCAAAACAAGGATTCACTAATTTTAAAACCACAGAAAGCAACCACAGACTCAATACCCGAAATTCTCTATATTCCGACCAGCTACTATAACAAGCTCAAAACAAAAGATGTCGTAATCACAAAACCTTACCAAATCCAATTGCAAGGTTTATTCACATCTAAACATGAACGCGATCAATATTCATTTCGTGGCCCAAAAGGGATAGACATAACCCGAGAAATATTTGAGGCAAACAACAACTATAAAGAATACGAACATATTGTCACGAAGGATCAATACCCTGACCATATAGAATTTCAGGTCGCACCAAGCAAAAGACAAAAAGACAATTTCACATTAGACATCAAAATACCGTTGGTAAGCAAATATGTAACAATAGACCAAAACAAAGACATGCTTTTCAAGTTTCGCATTTACAACAATGTTTCAGAGAGAAAAGGAGACCATATTGCGTTTCTCATAAAACCTTGCGCACCTTTTTTTGATGACATAACAATCGACAACCACGAAACTATAAAATTAAAACTCGATTTTAAATCAAATATAAAATACACTATTGAATCACCCACAAAACGTTATACATACAAACCATCAAATTTAGAAAGCTTCGAATTTGATTTATCTCCACAACTGAGAAAGGCAAAAGGCACTAATGAAAATGCCGAGTGCATTGTTATGATGACACCCGTATTTGACAACACATTTTCACCTCAACACATAAAAGACGACATTTGCAGTATATCCGTAGGACACAGCCGAGACACAAACAATGAAAGCAATAATAAAAAATTCAATGAAAGCAAAAAGAACATACATAAATCTAAAAGAGACACTGCACCCAAGACTTCTGCAAATGAAACCAAAAAAACACCTGCAAAGCCACATTCTCCTCTCGAAACTCAAAGACCACCCGACCCCAAAGAAACTCCCAAAACGTATACACAAAACTTAATAAAAGGTATTTATGCATACCAAGACACTAAGAACCTTTATATAAAAGTTGGACGAGGACAAACATTTGATTATATAGCAGATAAAATACACAATGTTTATGGAATCAGCAAAAAACAAATCATGAGCCTCATTATTACGAACAATATTAACAACAAAACATTTGCCAACCAGGTTCCTGAAAAGAAAAGTAGAAGCCGGAAATGGATCAAAGTAGGCAAAAAAAGATATGATCCAACTAAACTTCAAGTTAACTTAAAGTTCTACATACCTCTGGAACAACTACTTGAATAATCCGAACGCAAAAAAGCCGTGGACAATTCCACGGCTTTTTTGCGTTCAAATATATATTCACTCAACCTACTCAGGCACAGCAACCTTACGCACAGTAATCTGGTAGTTCTCAGGAATGCCGTCCCCGGCCCTGTTAAACATAGGATCAAGCACAAGATATGCTTCCTGTCCGCCATCAGCGCACTGTTTGAGCATAATATCTTTCGGTTCAATTTCCAGGTCAGTATGAAATGTTACAATCCTGCGCATGGAAACAACAGCCTTAAGCCCTTCAACACGCTTACCGTCTGCCTTAACAAGGACCACGTCATCTTTAGCCATTCCGGGTAAAATCATTATATTTTCCTCATTTTTGATAAGTAAAAGAACCGCGCTATCATAGGCTTGTGGGGTGGAATGTCAAATGCAAGACTATGCTAACAACTTCTCTTAAAAACGTGTTTCAATACCAATGCGGTACCTGCCCCATACAGCAGGAAACCATGACAACTTACATCTTACGCTAAAGGACAGTGATTGCACATTTCATAAAAAATCCCCTGCTGCATCAGCAACAGGGGACTTTTAAAATTTCCTATCTAAACAAACAGCTACGAAACCTTACACCCATTTCCAACAGGCGCGGAAACGCTAAGCAGCTGCATCTCTTCGCCGTTACGCACCGCGAGGATCATGCCCTGAGACACTTCTCCACGCAACTTGCGAGGCTTGAGGTTTACAACCACAACAACCTGACGGCCTTCCAGATCTTCCGGTTTGAAGAATTCAGCCAATCCGGCCACGACCTGACGGGGCTCATCTTCGCCGGTATCAATCTTGACCAGCAACAATTTGTCTGCATCAGGATGTTTGGCTACGGAAAGCACGGTACCAACACGCATATCCACTTTCTGGAAATCAGGAAACTCGATAACTCCGGGAATCTCTTCCTTGACCTGCTTGGACTGCTTCTTGGATTTCTTTGCTTCCTTTTTCTTGGGAGCAGGTTCTTCCTTGGACAGCTCAACACGCGGAAAGAGATTGGACTTCTTGGCTACTTCTGAGCCGGGATCAAGCAGTCCCCAAACGTCAATTTCGCCCTGCAAGTTGACCTTTTCAGGGGCGAATTTAATGCCAAGCTGTGCAAGCATCTGTTCACTGGCATCAGGCATGACCGGCCAGAGATGGACCGCTATTTTACGCATGTTCTCAAGCAGAACATACATAACAGTACCGAGCCGTGACATGTTCTCTTCTTTGTAAAGAGCCCAAGGCTGGGTGGTATCAATATATTTATTCAGACCGCGCACAAGTTCCCAGAGTCCTTCGAGTCCACGGGAAAATTTAGCGTCCATAAAATTATTCTGGAATTCAGCCATGGCCTTACGACCGAGACTCTTGATTTCGCAATCCTCATCAGCTTCATCACCCTGAGCAGGAACCTTACCCTCAAAATATTTGTGGGTCATGGACAGGGTCCGGCTGAAAAGGTTGCCGAGATCGTTAGCAAGATCAGCATTGAGACGGCCCACAAGAGCTTCCTCGGAAAAGCTGGAATCATTACCGAAAACCATTTCACGCAACAGGAAATAACGGAATGCGTTAACACCGTATTTCTCGGCCATTTCCAGCGGGGAAACAACGTTACCAAGAGATTTGGACATCTTGGTGTCTTTGATCAGCCAATAACCATGCACATTAAGATGCTGGTAAGGCTCAATCTCGGCAGCTTTAAGCATTGTAGGCCAGAAAACTGCGTGGGGCTTGAGGATATCCTTGGCAACAAGATGATTGGCTTTGGGCCAGAATTTTTCAAATTTCTCGCCATCAGGATATTCAAGTGCTGTAATGTAGTTGATGAGAGCATCAAACCACACGTAGGTCACGAAATCCTTATCAAAAGGAAGCTCAATCCCCCACTCAAGACGACTCTTGGGACGAGAAATACAAAGGTCTTCAAGAGCACCGGACTTAAGCAGGCTCAGGACCTCATTGCGATACCTTTCGGGGCGGATAAAATCGGGATTGGCATTGATATGCCCAATGAGCCAGTCCTGATATTTGGACATTTTGAAGAAGTAGTTCTTCTCTGCAATATATTTGGGAACGGTTTCATGCTGCGGGCATTTCCCGTCAACAAGTTCCTTTTCGGTATAAAATCTTTCACACCCGAAGCAGTAATGACCGCCATACTCACCGAAGTAAATATCACCTTTGTCATAAACTTTTTGCAGAACCTCCTGAACGCACTTGATGTGCCTGTCCTGGGTGGTTCTGATGAAATCGTCGTTCTCAATCTGCAAACCGGGCCACAGGCCGCTGAACAGAGAGCTTATCTCGTCGACGTATTCACGGGGTGTCTGACCGCCTTTTTCAGCGGCCTGCACAATCTTATCACCGTGTTCGTCTGTTCCGGTGAGAAAGAAAGTTTCATCTCCCAGCAGCTTGTGAAACCTGTTCATGGAATCAGCAAGAATTGTTGTATAAGCATGGCCGAGATGCGGCTTAGCATTAACATAATAGATGGGAGTTGTAATAAAAAACGAATCCAAAATCAGTCACTCCTGTTAAGGTGATAACAATCGGATTTAGTAAAGATTATATAAAACGGCCACTGCCGCATGCAAAATCCGAAGTGAATATAGCGTAAAAAACCTAACAGCCGGATGAGAACACATACATTTTCAACCGGCCGCAAGATTGATTACACTTCACGGGCAGAACGCATATAGCGAAGAACCCGAATATAAGCAAATATTTCTATTCTTACGAATTAATCGCTTTTATTCTTCCGTGGACCGGAAGGCTTGCGCTTACGCCTACGCCTTGAAGGACGACGACGCGAAGACTTTTTGGGCTTACCGGAATCATCATTTTCACCGGATTTAGCTGGAGCGGATGGCTGTTTATCCTGCTCTGGCTTATTTTGTTCCGGCCTTCCCTGAGGACGCTCCCTGCCTCTGGGAGGACGCCTGCGGCGATCCTGCTGCTTGGAATCATCCTTACGACGCTCCTGCCTTGCTTCAGGCTTGTCCACTGAAGTTCTGGTCTCATCACCCTTTTCCCGTTCTGCGTTAGCACGCTCCGGTCTAGGACGATCGGACTTAGGTCGTTCTGACTTAGGCCGCTCGCTTCTTGAACGGTCAGAACGCCCTCTTTCAGGCCTTGAACGATCAGAACGTCCACGGTCAGAACGAGACCTTTGCGGCCTTGCGCTGCCACCGTCACGATCACCCCAGCTTTTATCCCTATCCTCAGAACAGGCTCTGCGAGGTTCATCAGAACGGAAATCAGAATCCCCTCTCCGATCATGCCCGGCAGCCTTAATCGTATCCGGCCAGTCATCAAGAGGAATCTCAATCTCATCCCCATGTTCCGGCAGAACAGTCAGGGTATTCCTGAAAAAATTGGTGCGGGTTACGCGGACAGTGCCGTGTACAGTATTGTATTTTTTACCGGTCTTAGGGCTTTTACGATGGAATTCCTCGTAATTTTCCTGCTCAAAGGAAAGGCAGCAAAGCAATCTGCCGCAAATCCCCGAAATCTTGGTCGGATTAAGAAAAAGATTCTGCTCTTTAGCCATCCTGATAGTTACAGGCATAAACTTACGCATAAAGCGACGGCAGCAACAAATCTGACCGCAGTTCCCGATAGCTCCCAGCATCTGGGTTTCATGGCGCACACCTATCTGGCGCAGCTCAATACGGGTCCTGTATTCCTTAACCAGATCTTTAACCAGTTCACGGAAATCAATCCTGCCCGGAGCGGTAAAGTAAAAAATCATCTTACTGCGGTCAAAAAAGACCTCAACATCCACAAGCTTCATCTCAAGCTTCTGACGCTCGATGCAATCCTTGCAGAACCTATGCGCGGTACGGGAAAGATCCTTGTTTTCGGCCTCAGCCTCAAGATCTTCCTCACCTGCAAGGCGGTAGATGGTTTTAATTGAATCTTCGGTTACATCTTCCGGCAGATCCTGCTGCACAACGAAGACCTTTCCTAGCCCCATGCCCTGCTCAGTCTTCACAATGACTGAATGTCCTTCACGGACAACAAACGGGCCGGACGAAAAATAGTATATCTGTCCGAAATCGTTAAATTTAACACCTAAAATCTGTGACATTATTAAAAAACCTTATATAAAACCGCATTTGACGGCGGATAAAACTTGATATGAAGCAGACACAATAGACCACTTCCAAAGGAACTTCAATTCCGTTTTCTATCTCTAATAGGCTTGAATAAAACAATTTTTAATATTTAGCAAAAAAAATCCGCAGCAAATGCCGCGGATTCAGCCCGGAAATAAGGGCAAAAGTATTAAAACAGGACTTTATTCATGTCCTGAAAATTTAAAAAAACAAGCTAAACCGAAAAACCTAGATTTTTAAGCTCATTCACAAGCTTGATCTCTTCAATAGGCTTGACCAGATACGAAGTAGCCCCGCCAAGAAAGAAAGCATCGTGTGTTTCCTTACGGTCATCAAGCATGGTGGTCACGATAACTTTAACCGCACCATCTTCCTCGACCTTGAAATCCTTCTCAATGGACCTGATTTCACGTAAAGCCTGCTGTCCGTCCATTTCCGGCATAACGAGATCCAGACAAACCAGATCATAAGCATTACCGGACTCAAGCCCCTTCTTAAATGCAAAAACAGCCTCTTCACCGTTAACGGCAATATCGCACTGTGCATATGGCTTCATGATCTCATGCAACATATTGCGGCAATAAAAATCATCATCAACAATCAGCACCCGCATGCAGACAAACCTCCATTCATCATAGGCATCACACAAAGACTTCTGTCAATGGGTAGACTCTGTCACTTTTGCACATGAAAATCAAGTTTCCTGTGCAACAATAACAAGAAAAATGTATTTTAAATCAAGGGGCAGTTACTACCTCTCCTGCATTATTCCATTCTACGGTAAGTATCCCGTATGCAGAAGTCGTATACATACATATCTGTCTTTTATCCAGTTCACGCACAACTTTTTTTGAAACAAAATTAAAGCGATTTAAAAAACCGCAAGCGGCAAGGACAAACTCCGGGGCGACACGCTCATACAATTCAGGTGAATATGACCCGGCACTGCCATGATGCGGCAGGATCAGAACTTTGGAATCAAGCTCATTTCCACTCTTAAGCACAGCCCGCACCCCCTTACTATCCAGATCACCTGAAATGGAAAGCAGGGGATGCCCATTCCAGAGTAAACGCAAATAAAGAGAGCGGTCATTGCGGCTACCTTCAAAACGGGAAGACGGATGCAAAATCTGCATAACCAGCCCCGGCTCAAGAACAACCTCATCTCCGCCGCGGAGAACTTGCGGAACTATGTCCTTTTCTTTAAATGCCGCAACAAATCGTTCCCCCACCCGACCACTGGGAATATCTCCATTGGAATAAAAACTGCCCACGGCAAACTTTTCAAACAGAAAAGCAAGCCCTCCGGCATGATCCCGGTCACCATGGGTCATGAAAACGTTATCCACCCGCGGGAGATGCCCATAAGCCAGCCACGGCCCGACAATGGATCGTCCCATATCAAAAGTCCTGCCGAAACCGCCGCCACCGTCCACAACAGTGCGAGTTCCAGCAGGTCCGCTGATAACCACGCACTGGGATTGCCCGGTATCAAGAATATCCATACGCACCCGATCCGGTCCGAATTCCCCTGAAACACGCAGTCCGAACAGCATAACAATCGGAATAAGCAACAATTGCGCCCGCTTTATTTTACCGTGCCAACAAAGAAGCGCCGCTCCCAGAACGAGATAGTAAATCAGCAGCCCTTCCCAGTGAGGACGGTAGAAAGCATATTCAGGCAGCAATCCGGCACTCACTGCCTCCCGCACCAATTGCAACAACCAATCAAAGACCTTTGCGCCCCACATAAACAAAGCCTGCGAGAGTTCCGGGCTAAAATAAGACGCCACCAGCCCACCCACTCCGCAAACAGGCAGAATGACCGAACCAAGAACAGGCACAAAAAGAATATTGAAAATAAAATTGGGGGTGAGCACCCCGAAATTCCAGATTGTAATCGGCAGCAAGGCAATATTGGCCGACAGACTGACATAAAAGATAGCCAGCACGAACCGGGTCATTTTAATAAATAAATTGTGACCGGAAGGCATCAACCGCGCAAACAACGGATAAAGCAGAGCAATTCCGCTCACTGCCAGCACAGATAGCTGAAAGCCCAAGTCAAAAACACTGAGCGGAGAGAATGCCAGAATCACAACAACAGCCAGAAAAAGGCCATCCAAAAGCACCCTGCCCCGGCTGCAAAACATGAGCAATCCCCAGAAACCGAACATGCACACTGCCCGCATGAGTGATGGACTGAATTGCCCCAACCAGAGATAAAGCAATACCGGAAGAACAGAAAAAAGAACGCCCAGCCGCATCCGGGGCACCCGCAGATAAATACGGGGAGAAACAGCTCCGGCCAGCCACGCCAGACCAAATCCCATTGCCACAATGAACCCGACATGAAGCCCGGACAAGGCCAGAATGTGCGAAACTCCGGCCCGGCGGATAAGTTCAACACTGTTGCGGGAAAGATAGAAGCGGTCCCCGGTCAGCAGCGCCGGAAAGATTGCCCCGCCATCTGTGGGAGGTCCGTTTTTAAGAATATGTTCACGCAGGGAAGCCCGTAATTTCTGCAAGCCCTGCGGCTCATACGGCACCAAACCACCATTTTTAATCACCCCTCGGGTGTAGGTTCGGTAACGGATATTCTTGATGCGGCAATAAAAATCGTAATCCCAAAGTCCGCTGTTGCGGAATCCATGAACAGGCTTAACCCGCACATAAAGCGATACCGACTGCCCAACAAAGGGGAATTTATCCGGCTTATCCCATGTCCAATTCAAATACCCGGAAAGCGAAGTATATCCCGTTTCGCTCTGACAAGTGACATCTTCAAGCAGGATTTTTAGACGATTTCCCGGAGCACCTTTGATGCTGTGGATTATTCCGCTAAGCTGCACCTTTTCGCGGGCTGTCATCCACTCTTCCATTGGCCCCGGACCGGGCGGCAGGACAAAAGAACCATACCAATTGCCAAAACCGAACAGAATCAAAAGTAGAACTGCGGCACCTTTCTCAGGCCGAAAAATATTAATAATAAAAAAATAGACCAATAGAGCGGTCAAGGAAGGAAGCATCCATTTTATGGACAGGATGCCAAAAACAAAGGCGGGAACTAGAATCTGCCAGAAAAACAGGCCCGGTAGTCCGGGCCTGTTTTCAATAATCAAATTATCCGCAACCTGATTCATGATGCGGGAGGAAACCTATTCTTTCTCGCGCCAGACCCTTGCGCCGACAGCGGAAAGTTTGTCTTCCAACTTCTCATACCCGCGATCAAGATGATAAATACGCTGAACATCAGTACGCCCGGAAGCTGCCAATCCGGCAACAACCAAAGAAGCACTGGCCCGCAGATCGGAAGCCATAACCGGGGCACCGGTCATTCTTTCAACACCGCGGATCATGGCAGTACGACCTTTAAGCTTGATGTTCGCACCCATACGCACCAGTTCCTGCACATGCATGAAGCGGTTTTCGAAAATCTTTTCTTCAATAGTTCCGGCACCGGTGGAAAGACACATCAAAGTCATGAGCTGAGCCTGCATGTCAGTAGGAAAACCGGGATAAGGCTGGGTGGTGATATCCACGCCGGAGATAAGGCCGTTGGTACGGCGCACGCGGACTCCGCCTTCCTCTTCCTCAAGAAAAACGCCCATCTTGCGCAACTTATAGACAACAGACTCAAGTTCTTGAAAGGGACAATCCTCGATCAGAAGCTCGCCGTCAGTCATTGCTGCGGCAACCATGTAGGTTCCGGCCTCAATGCGATCCGGCATGACCTTGTAATCACAACCTTTAAGCGAAGGCACACCCTGAACAGTGATGATGCTGGTCCCGTGCCCGGAAATTTTAGCTCCGCAGGCAATAAGAAATTTGGCAAGATCGACAACTTCAGGCTCACGGGCAGCGTTCTCAATAATGGTCTCCCCTTCCGCAATGGAAGCAGCCATGAGTACATTTTCAGTACCGCCCACAGTGGGGAAATCAAAATGAATGTGCGCACCTTTAAGCTTGTCACATTTTCCGTGGATATAGCCGGAATCAAGATCAAAAGTGGCACCCATCTGCTCAAATGCGGTCAGGTGCAGATCAACAGGACGTGCGCCGATGGCACAGCCGCCGGGAAGCGCAACCTTGGCCTCACCCTTCAGGGCCAGCAGCGGACCGAGACAGAGCACGGAAGCACGCATGGTCTTAACCAGATCGTACGGAGCTTCAATCTTAAGATCCTTTACCTCGCTGCATACAGTATTCCCTTCAAATGAAGTTTCGCACCCGAGAATATCGAGCAGCTTGAGCGTAGTATGAATATCCCGCAAACGGGGGACATTGCTGAGACAAATCGGCCCCTCTGGCAGGATGCAAGCCAGCAGAATAGGCAGGGCTGCGTTCTTGGAACCGCTGACCCGAATCGGGCCATTCAGGGAAACTCCACCTTCAATAACTAATTTATCCATCTTAATTCCTTATATTTATCAGGTATGAAGCCACCATCGTCAATTTCTTAAAATTAACATCTGGTGACCGGGTGAAAAGACATTGCCTTTCCGCGACCCCTGATTGCTTTCAGTATCAAAAATAACAAAATGTTTGTGGCACAAAATATCTCTTTAGTGAAGACCGCGTATAACCTATTTTTCTATTAAGACCAAAACTGGTTTTATAAACAAGTTAATCATATCTTTTACTTGCGGGATTTAAAGATTACAAAAAAAATGACCTTTTTTTCAAAAACTTCTTGACCATCGCACCCAGCTTAGTTAAACACTCCTCTCACACGACGCGGTGGGTGTAGCTCAGTTGGTAGAGCACTTGGTTGTGGCCCAAGTGGCCGAGGGTTCAAATCCCTTCACTCACCCCATTTGACATTTCAAGGGATCAGGAATCCCTGACCCCTTTCTTAAGGTGGGTGTAGCTCAGTTGGTAGAGCACTTGGTTGTGGCCCAAGTGGCCGAGGGTTCAAATCCCTTCACTCACCCCATATTTTCAGGACCGGATTTATCCGGTCCTTTTTTTTGGCCTTTGCAACATTCCAGCCGCTCAACACTTGGGAATAAAAGCACAAAGTTTTCTTTCAAAACCCCATTGACATGAAATAACAGCGGCATTATCTGATTCTTTTTTCCGCGCGTGACCCAGCCTCTGGCCAATTCTTTTTTTCAATCATGACCACCGACTGAGCCCCACGGAGACACCACCAAAAACAAGGAGGTTTCTCAATGGACACTTACGTCTGTTCAAAACTAAACCGTTTCATCCCGACCAGCTTTAAGTTCATTAAATCCGGCTGTTCACCCGCCACCATCAGGCAGGATATTGCAGCAGGAATTACTGTCGGGATCGTTGCCCTGCCGCTGGCTATGGCCTTCGCTATAGCTTCAGGAGCAAGCCCCGCAACAGGACTGTTTACCGCCATCATTGCCGGATTCATCATTTCAGGACTGGGAGGCACCCGCTTCCAGATAGGCGGCCCCACCGGGGCATTCGTCATCATCATATCCGGAATTATCGCCCGCCACGGCTATGAAGGTTTAATCCTCGCCACTGCCATGGCCGGAATAATTTTACTGATCATGGGCTGTCTCGGACTCGGTAAACTGCTGCAATATATCCCTTACCCGGTCACAACCGGATTTACTTCCGGCATCGGTATTTTAATTTTCTCTACCCAGATCAAAGACTTTCTCGGCCTGCGTATTGATCAACTTCCGGCGGATTTCCTGCCCCGGATAAAAGCCTGCGCAGAGGCACTGCCGACTGTAAATCCAAGTACTTTAGGGCTGGGCATGCTGACCGTAATTTCAATGCTGCTGGTTAGAAGATTCATCCCCCGAGTTCCAGCTCCGTTTGTAGGCATTGCTTTGGCAAGCACGCTCACATGGATAATGGGCCTTCAGACAGAAACTATCGGCAGCAGGTTCGGAGGAATCCCCACAATCCTGCCTGACCCGGTTTCATTTAACGGCCTTGACCTTATGCAACTCAAAGCCCTGATCCCGGAAGCCCTGACCATAGCAATTCTTGCCGGGATCGAATCACTTCTCAGTGCAACCGTGGCAGACGGCATGAGCGGTGACCGCCACAACTCATCCAATGAACTCATTGCTCAGGGACTTGCAAACATCGGTTCAGCACTCTTCGGCGGATTACCCGCAACAGGAGCAATTGCAAGAACCGCCACAAATATCCGCGCCGGGGCACACTCCCCCTTAGCGGGCATTACTCATGCACTGACCCTGATTCTGTTCATTAAGGTCTGCGCTCCGCTAGCCTCCATGATTCCGCTGGCCAGTCTTGCCGGGGTACTCATGCTGGTAGCCTGGGATATGAGCGAGGTGCACCGCATCAAACGTTTGCTATTCGCCCCTAAGTCGGACTCACTGGTTATGCTTATCGCTCTGCTATTAACTGTTTTTGTCGATCTTACCGTAGCAGTGGAAGTTGGTGTGGTCATGGCTGCTATGCTGTTCATGAAGCGCATGAGCCAATTAACAGACATCCACAGCCTCGATACCGGATTGCCTGAAGATGATATTATCGACCGTACTAACGGACATGAAAAAGTAGTTGTCTATGAAATTAGCGGCCCCATGTTTTTCGGCATGGCCCAGAGATTCGTGGATGTTATGAGTTTTACCCGCAAGAAACCGGAAATCATCGTGTTCTGCATGCGCCTTGTTCCGACCATGGACGCCACAGGGATTGAAGCCCTTGAGACCGTAATCCGCCGGGCACATGCGCAAAATATAAAAATACTTCTCTCGGGAGTAAATCCGCGAATCAGCAAAATCATGACCCGTCTGGGGACGGATAAATTAGTCGGGTCTGAAAATATCTTCCCGGATTTTTCCACTGCGGTCGCCAAAACGGTTCTTCACGTTGATGAAGATTCAGGATTACCCCGCTGCACTTCAGCAAAAGAACTATCTACAACAACTTAAAAATGACGCAAAAAAGCCCGGACTCTCGCGAATCCGGGCTTTCAATTTTCTATTCAATTCACTTAACTCTGCTTACGCAACCTGCGCTTATCACCCACTCGAATGGTGACCTTTTCTTTGTCCATATATTCAAGCAATGGAATGGAAAACTTACGTGACAACCCGACCAAAGTCTTAAAATCCTGCGGGCCAAGCTCTTCATTTTCTGCAAAGTACCCTTCAAGGGTCTTCTGCAAGCCATCAACCGCGGACTTAGCGAAATACATATCGTCCTTGATTCTGACCAGCAGACCTTCATCCTGCAAGAGCTTGTAAACCGGTGCAGCCTCTTTAAAAACCAGATCAAGCGAATCAAGTACATCTTTCAGGTTCGGAGGGGTCAGACCGCCCTTTTCGTAAGTATTCATCAGGGTATCGCGCAACTTCTGCTGATCCGAAGCTAAGGAAACCTTGTGTCCGGGCAAATGCAGAATTTCCTGCGCTGCTACGATTTCCTTTTTCTTGAGCAGACGTTCCACGATTGAGTGAAAAAGTTTTTCCGGCAATCCCTTACCGTACGTGGACCCGATCTCCCCGCGCGAAACGCCCGGTTTCATGGGTTCATTCTTATGAAAGTCCTCAAGGTGATGAATCAGTCCTTGTACCAGATTTTCATAGTGTGTGCCGGAAACATAACTGCGGGTTTCCTTATCATACAAGAAAACCTTCTGCTGTCCGCCCATAGTCTGGAGCATTTTCTCCAGCGGTTTGGATGCCACGTTGCTCAGTATAGAAAGTTCCTGAAATGTAAGCCCAGCTCTGCCCGCCAATTCAAGCTGAGTCAGCACTAACTCTTCCGGTTCGGCACCGATTAGCGTTTCCAGACGCTTAACATCATCGGAAAAACGCTTAACCTTACGACCCAGCGGGTTGATGATGCTACCCCCGGCGATGGTCCGCAACGGAGAAAAAGAACGCAAAACAACGCGATCGCCATAAACCCCGGTCATAGGTTTATCAAAACGAATCTGGCAGACAGCTCGTTCACCCTTTTCCAGTTTTTCGCGATCAAGGAAATAAACCTTAGCCATCACTTCTTTGGAGCCATGATGGAAATGAATTTCCTTACGATGCTTCAAGCTTTTCGGGGAAGAAGGCAGGCAGGTTAGTTCTACATCCCATACAGTGGACGGGAAAAGGGTTCCCGGACGGCCCAGCACTTCACCGCGATCAATTTCCTCAACCTCCACACCGTGCAAGTTGATAGCTGTCCTGCGCCCTGCCGGGGCGGTTTCCACAGATGATCCATGCGATTGCAGGCTACGCACTTTGGTCTCGGTCATCTTCGGATAAAGCACCACGTCATCGCCCACGGAAAGCTGCCCGGAAATCAAGGTTCCGGTCACAACCGTACCGTGTCCTTTCATGGTAAACACGCGATCCACAGGCAGACGCGCAAGGTCGGTTCTACGTTTCGGAGCAAAACCTTTCATGAAATTCGCGATTTCACCGCGCAATTCATCAAGCCCCTGCCCGGTATGCGAAGAAACAGCATGGATCGGGGCCTCAGCCAGAAAGCTCGGCGCTAGAAATTCCCGCACATCTTCCTGAACCATCTCCATCCAGTCTTCATCAACAGTGTCAGCTTTGGTCAGGACCACGAAACCCTTTTCAATGCCAAGCAGAGTGCAGATTTCCAGATGTTCACGGGTCTGGGGCATTACACCCTCATCAGCGGCAATGACCAGCAGCACGAAATCAATCCCAGCTGCCCCGGCAACCATGTTTTTCACGAATTTTTCATGGCCCGGAACATCGATGATGCTCAAATGTTCATCACCGCCGAGGTCAAGGCTGGCAAAGCCAAGCTCAATGGTGATGCCGCGTTTCTTTTCCTCTGCCAGACGGTCGCAGTCCGTCCCGGTCAGTGCTTTAATCAGGCTGGTCTTACCATGGTCAATATGACCGGCAGTTCCCATTACTACGGGCATTAGTGCTCCTTTGGGATGCCTCCGGCGGCTGGGGAGGCCCAAACAAAAGGTTTTGGGAGTGTCCAGAGAACCCTTTTGCAAAAGGGTTCTCTGGACCTCGGAGAGCCGCCGGAGGCATAATCTTTCAATTCTTAAAGCGCAAAGCGCATCAAACTAATTCTTCAAAAAAGTACGAAATGCCAATTCAGTAGCATACAAATCAGCCTTGCTGGTCAGCTCGAACGGGCTGTGCATGGAAAGCACAGGAGGACCGAAATCGATCACATCCATGCCGTAGAGGGCGAGAAATTTGGCAACAGTACCGCCTCCTCCAAGATCAACCTTGCCGAGTTCAGCCATCTGCCACGGCGCGCCTGCTTCGTTAAGGATATTGCGCAACCAGGCCACAAATTCGGGATGAGCATCGTTTGCACCGACCTTACCGCGATGCCCGGTAAATTTGCAAAAGCAGGGACCGTAGCCGAGATAAGCTGAGTTAAGCTTCTCGTGAGCGTCCTGATAATCAGGGTCGATTGCCGCATGAACGTCAGTGGAAAGAGCCTTACCGGCCATCATAACGCGCGACATTTTAGCGTTGGGCTCCCAAGCTTCGATCAGGTCTTCGAGGCAATATTCAAAAAAGAGTGACTTGGCTCCGGTGGAACCTTCAGAACCGACCTCTTCCTTATCGTAAAAAAGTACAATCTGAGCATGCTCAGGCTCGGGAGCATTGAGGAATGCTTCCAGCGCGAGAAACACGCAAGAACGGTCATCCTGTCCGTAACCGCCAACAACAGACTTATCGAGTCCGACGTAACGGGCCGGACCAGCGGGCACGATATGCATTTCCGCGCTGAACAGGTCTTCTTCAACGATATCGTATTTTTCGTTGAGCAGCTCCAGCACCTTACGCTTCGTGGAAGGTTTGCCGTTATCTTCTTCCCCGTCTTCATCATCCTTGGCAAAAGACAGGGAATGGCCCATCAAAATATTCAGCTTTTCAGCTTCAAAAGCATCGCTGACCTTTTTGGTAACCTGCTTTTGGGCAAGGTGCGGCAGCAGATCGAGAATGGAAAGGACCGGATCATCTATGTCTTCACCGATCACAACGTCAACTTTGCTACCATCTGCTTTAACCACTACCCCATGCAACGAAAGAGGACGCGCCAACCACTGGTATTTCCGGATACCGCCATAGTAGTGGGTCTTAGCCATGGACATACCAAGATCTTCGTACAAGGGATGCTGTTTCAGATCGATACGGGGGGTATCGGCATGCGCGCCCACCAGACGGAATCCTTCAGAAAGTGGCTTTTTACCCTTACGGGCAATAAAAATTGTCTTATCGCGGAAGGAACGGAAGCACTGGTCCGCGCCGAGGTAATCTTCAAATCCGGCTTCCGTAAGTTTTTCTTCAACGTATTTAATCGTCTCACGTTCGGTCTTGCAGCGGGTCAAAAAATCGATGTAACGGGCTGCGAGGTCATCCATACCCTGCTGGTGCTCTTCGTCTTTGAAAATTTCCCAGCAGCTTTTCGGTTCATGTTCAAGTTGTTTATTCATGTATAATTATCCTTTCAAAATCTGAGATATTGCGTCAGCGCAGAGTTTGTATTCTTCGCGGGTAAGAGTTCTTGGATCAAGGCAGAATGCGTCTTCTTCGATCCGGCCTACGAGCGGAGGTTCGGTTGAGAGCAGACCTTCTTTTAATTCTTCAACCGTCACTTTAATATTTGGAACAACAGTTACCAGAAAAGTTTTCAAATCCTGTTCCGGAAATGCTCCGCCACCTACACGGGAAACACCCTCGCGCACGCCAATCTTTGCAGTTTCGCCCAGTTCGCGACGCAGTGCGCGAGTTAAAGATTGAGCCTGCTTCTTAAGATTTTCCGGTTTCTCGGTGATCATGCGCACAGTGGGAACTTCACGCTTGGCTGTCTCGGGATCGAGGTAAAGCCGCAAAGTCGCTTCAAGGGCGGCAAGGGTCATCTTATCAATGCGCACCGCACGGTTGAGCGGATTCTTCTTGATCATATCGATAAACTTCTTCTTACCGACAATGATCCCCGCCTGCGGTCCGCCCAGCACTTTGTCGCCGGAAAATGAAACTACATCCACATCCTCAGCCACAACTTCCTGCACTGTGGGTTCACGCATAAGCCCCAGCCCGGAAAAATTGGTCAGGTTTCCGCTGCCGAGGTCCTCATAAACCGGAAGATCATGCTTACATCCCAATTCAGCAAGTTCACCACCGGAGACTTCCTTAGTAAAACCGATGACCCGGAAATTAGAGGTATGCACCTTCATTAGCAACGCAGTCTCTTCATTGATAGCATTCTCGTAATCGTGCAGGTGGGTGCGGTTGGTGGCCCCCACTTCACGCAAAAAAGCCCCGCTCTTGGTCATCACATCCGGGATACGAAACGACCCGCCGATCTCAACCAACTGCCCACGTGAGACAATCGCCTCACGCCCTTTAGCAAGAGTTTCAAGGGTGATCAGCACCGCCGAAGCATTATTATTGACCACCAAAGCGGCTTCAGCTCCGGTAATCTCGCAGATCAGCTTTTCCACGTGGCTGTAACGGCTGCCCCGCTCTCCGGTCTTAAGATCAAACTCAAGATTGGAATAACACCCGCAGGCCTCGGTCACGGCCTTAACTGCGGACTGCGCCAACAAAGAACGCCCGAGGTTGGTATGCACAACCACCCCGGTTCCGTTGAGCACCCGCCTAAAGTGTGGTTTGGCCCCGGCCCGAACATGACAGGTCAAACGCGGAAAAAGAGTTTCCGGGGAAAGCTGTTTTTCCTCGGTAATAATCCCGCCCTTGATTTCCTCACGGCAGACATCGAGAAAGCCGTTAACCAGATCACGGGAAAGGGTCCTCGGCAGTCCATCAATGACGCCCTCATCTTCAAGACGAGTCAGGACGGAATCAACAGACGGAAGATACTTAAATAAGTTGGACAAATTATTCTCCAAAATCTACTTTTCTAAAAATTCTGGGTATCTTGTATAAAAAGCTGCCAGCAAATACAAGGACCCACAGATTAGAACTGTTTTATCACCGGAATTAAGCATTGAAAGAGCTTCGTCAATGCCCTTGGCAGGTTTTGCCCGCTCTCCAAGGACCTTGGCAAGCTCATTGAAAGGATACGCCCGCTCGTTGTTCTCAATACCACAAGCTATGACCGGGCCATCGGTCAAACGCAAAAGGGTTTCCTTCACCGGATCAAGATTTTTGTCCTTCATGCAGGAAAAGATAATCGCATCCGGCCTTAGCCCAGACCGTGCCAGCTCGGCTTCAAGTGCCTCAAATGCATGAGTGTTGTGCGCCCCGTCAAGAATACAAGTCCTATCAGATTTAATAACCTGTAGCCGTCCAGCAATAAACGCCTTTTGCACTCCGCCACGAACCTTATCAGCATTAACCGCAATACCAGACCTGCCGCAGAACAACCGCCACGCACATGCCGCAAGTTGCGCATTCTGCTTCTGATGTGCCCCGGCAAGAGACGGACTCAGATCCGCAACAACTTCCTGTTCATCAACCCAATAAAGCTTACATCCCAATTCCTTGGCCCGTGACTCAAGAACCGCCATAGCTTCAGGAACCTGTATGGCTGAGATTGCAGTTCCATTTTCACGCATGGCATCAGCTTTATCTGCTGCAATAAGATCAATAGTTGCCCCAAGCACCTTCTCATGATCAAGCCCGATAGGGGTAAATACGGTCAAATCAGGATCAACCGTATTGGTAGCATCAAAACGCCCGCCCAGACCGGCTTCCATCACAGCCAGATCGACTCCGTTATTCTTGAAAGCCACCAACGCCATGCAAGTCAGCAATTCAAAATAGGTAAGCCCTACATCCGGGGCAATCTCCATAACCTGATTAGCAACCTCGCACCACTCTTCCTCAGAAAGCATCACCCCATTAATGGTTATCCGCTCACGGGGAGTAACAAAATGAGGAGAAGTAAATGTCCCGACTTTAAGCCCGTGTTCGCAGCCGATGGAGGTTAAATAGGATGAGGTGGAACCTTTTCCGTTGGTACCCACCACATGAATAACCGGAAAGCAGGATTTACCGCCCCAATTACGCACAAACTCTTCCATTCTGCCGAGACTCAGATCCATATGAAAAAGGCCCAGATCATCCAAATAAGTACTAAAATCTATAAAATTTTTAAATTTCAAAACATTTTCCTGTTTTTTTACTTGACCGTCGAGTAAGGTTTGTATAGATATCCATTTCTCGAGCGGGGCAGTAGCTCAGTTGGATAGAGCAACGGCCTTCTAAGCCGTTGGCCGAGGGTTCGAATCCTTCCTGCCCCGCCATGATATTTCAAGGGTTTATCTTCTTCGGAAGGTAAACCCTTTTCTTTTTGGTTTTCCTTCCCCCACACTATCCCCCACAGTTGGGATGAAAATTGATGCAAATCCATAAAAAAGCCCTCGTTCGTTTGAGGGCTGGAAATACACGGCTACCTGACAGAGTTCAAGGGTAAAACTTTTCCTTGTTCGATGCACAGGCCTGTTCTCTTGCGAAGCTTTTTATAGTAATTCAATTCGTCTTGAATTTCATATTCGTCATATCCATCACTTATTAATTCACACAATTTTTTTTCCTTAACTTTAACCCCAAACCAATCTTGCAAACATAATTTTTTACATGCATCTAAAAATGAAAACTTATCTTTCTCCGGTACAAAATTTATTTCGTCCCATAGAAACAATCCGATCATACGAGCTCTATTCTCAGACCGATATTTCGCATGCTCACCATTCTGCCTAACAACTCGCCCCCTCTTTGCTCCTTCAAATGCTTCTTCTGCAAAGGTCTTGACGGGCTTAAAGCACTGATTTCCCCTTAATATTCCTGAATAGAACTCCCTTTCAGGGAATACCTCATTAGAAATCAAAATATTGTTAATTAAATTTGAATCCGCTAAAGAAAACAATTCGTATGGATATAAACCGTATTTCTCCACAAGCTCAAAACAAAACACTGAATCTATAGTATAATTTTTCCAGCCTAGATTAACATTTTCTGCTATAGCCATAAAATAAGGAGCTGAACCATCATCATGAAGCCCCCTTGCTAAACCAACATACTCAACTTGATGTGAACAAAAAACTTTAAATTTACAACACGCCCCTCCGCACCCCATATCCTTGAAGACAAAAGGCCAATCTCCATAATTATCCCTTTTACTCTTTCTCCATAAACATTTACCACATGGGGTTAAAATTGAATTATCCAATAACTTAAAGGTCTTATTCATTTCCTCAAATAATCGCTGAACTTTCTTGGCATATTCATTGTCCGCTGAAATATCTTGAATAAATCTCCTCTTAGTATATTCATATCCCCAAAAATTAATTTCAGCTTCTTTCTTTAAAAAAATATTTATCTTGGATTGTACATCAAAAACGCTTTCTATAGCCTTACGAAGCGACACTATCAATTTATTAACTTCTCGCTTTGCAGCTTTCCCCTTAACAAAACTCTGACCATTTAAATTTTTAATATCTCCACCAAGTAATAAATCTAAAAATATCATACACTCTGGAGATTCATGAAACTTGGCATCTTCCTCATTAATTAAGACTTCTAGCCCATCATCCACATGCCACCTACGCACTTGATTCTGTGTCAAAGCTAAATATGCGAAAGAAAGACAGAACTGTTCATCATCACTAAATTCAGTACGAACTTCGCCGAAAAATTCAATTCCACCTGACTTATAATATTTGCGTATTATTCCTATAAACTTTCTGACCTTACGAATATCTTCAGATGAAAAAAACTGTACGGCTTCCAGCTTCCGCATGACGGCATCCGTACCAATAGCCTTTCCGTCCTTTAGAAAGCTCCCCCCCATCAAGTGGTACAACGCATCTCGCCTGCCTCTCGTATAAGTTTTTTTTGACGGCCCAAATCTCACTATTTACCCTTATATCAAATGGTTAAGTATAAAATAATTATTTTTGAATTTAATCAATTTATACATGAATTTTGAATTCGCCTAGAAAAGTCCCATGCGCAAATAAAAACCATGAAGGTCGACCTTCCCCATGAGGAAAGCATGGAAACAGAACATTACATTACTGAACAGCAGGTTGCAAAGATAACGGCTCTATCGCTCTCGAAGCTCAGAAGCGACCGCCATCTCTGCAAAGGGCTTCCTTACCACAAGGTCGGACGCACCGTCCGCTACAAGGTAAGCGACATCGAAAAATTCATGGCAGACTGTCGTGTTGAGCCTATCGCACACAGCTAGCAGGTAAGAACAGCACCCTGCCTTTCACACAGACCGGTTCAGGGAATGGTAGAAATTTTACCATTCCTTTGCCGCAACCCTAAAATAGGATGACATATGCCCAAAAGAGAATTCACGGGAAAATATATTAATTTTGTTGGCCAACACAACATAACCGACATCTGCACACCGTCCCCAAAAGACAAGTTAGCCGTGCTTGAATTATACTGCGAGCTTACCTGTATGCGGAATACCCCGCTAGAAAAGCTAGGGATACATGCACGGAAAGCGGAATTTTCCTGCTTCGATCTCAATGCCCATTCTATGCAGGCACCTGAGTTCAAATTCACAACCACTAATCTTGGTCCGTATTCAATGATATACTGGAATTTTGGGTGTGACGAAGATCATTCCCGCAACCATGGTTGGGTAAATATGTATGCCCGATCTCACAACATATCTATTAAAAAGACAATCCGGGAAATAGCTGACACTTTCCAGATCGACATCCACAATCCGCACCTTGCACAGATGGAAAAATCTTGGAAAATGAAACAATGCACGCATTCAAAGTCCACATCCTGTAAAGAGCATTTCAAGCTCCCCCTTGTAAAGCTGGGGTGGAAACTTCTCAAAACCTTCGATTTCAAAGGGCCTCAAGGCTTCCCTCTGTTTAAGGTTGCAGAACTCAAAACCCCGAACAGAAAAAACGTATTGCTCCCGTTAACCTACTGGAAATCAGATAAACAGCGTTATTCTCCCAAACAGAGCTCTCGCCATCTTAAACCTTGGCCTGAGCTTAACTTCGGGTGCTATGCAAAGCCATACCCCTTATCAGGGCAGGATCTTATGGAAAAATTCCCTGATGCAAAAATAATTATCACCGAGGACTTAGCACTGGCTTTTGCCCTGAATGACAAGTTCCTTACCGCCGAAGACCCCGAATATATCGCAACAACGTGGTTTGGCGGCAAGGAAGCTTTGAACGAAGTCGACTATTCCCCACTGGAAGATCGTGAGGTCATATACCAGCCCAGAGCTGACCACGTCAGTTACTTGAACGCGGAAAAGATCAAAAAGAAGTGCCAGAACGAAGAATGCGCCTCTTTCGAAATATCCAAGGCGGTATTGTTTATGGAGGATTTTCTGAACCAGATCACTAAAGACCAGCTTGCGGTAGTTAGCGACCCGTTTGAAAGTTTTCTAATCGACTACGGCCAGAACATTTTAAAGACGCCTTCCGCAAATCTTGCTGTGGCTCTTGATCATGGCTGGCAGATAAGGGAGTACCAAAAGTGGCTGTGCGAGGTCGGGTTGAAAACCGAAAAGAAAACAGATGAAGTAGGTGCTGAACAGCTCTTTAAATCTAGCCAATGCCCTGTAAAACCCAGCACCGCAAGCAATAGCGGCCATAAGACTCTGGACGCTTTAATAAGCCCGGAAAATATCACTCTTGCTGTTGGGGAGACAGACAGCGGCAAAAGCTTATACGCTTTGAGTTTAGCTGTAGCAATCAACAATGGAATCAGCATGTTTGATTTTAATGTCAACAAACAACGAGCTATCTATTACATGGATGCGGAAAACTCCGCTCAGAGGTTAGAAGAGCGTATGCTTCAAATCTTAAATGCTTATAACGTCAAAACCCCCAACGACGAATTCCATACTTTCTCTGGCGTAGACGACCAGAACAACCATGAACATGGTGACATGGATCTTCTAAATAAAGAATGGCAAAGCACACTGCTATCAATCTTGCCGCATGGGTGTGTTTTGATTGTTGACAACCTGCTGACTCTGGCGAAAAGAGCTTCTACCCACCAAAACAGTTTTGAAGAATTGGTACAATTTTTCCGTGAACTGGGCAGAAGAGATATAAGCACAATACTCATTCACCATAATGGAAAATCAGGAAAAGAACTCGGAACCTCTGCTGCAAAATCTCTGTGCCATAATGTCATTACCATGCATAAACGCAACCAAAAATCCCTAAGTCCGGGAACAAACATGGAAGTGACCTTTGCCAAATGCAAAAGCTACCCTGAACTGACTGACCAGTCTTTTTACGCACACTTGCCTTATGACACAAATAATCCACTAAATGGTAAGCCGTGGGTTTACAACTCTGCCGAAAACGGCCCCCAAGCTGAGGCCAAAAACGATGCATCCAAAATGCCTCCGGGATTGTCCGAATTGGAGCAATCTATTATTATGGTTTTGAAGCAAAGCGATGTACCTCTCAAAAGAGCAGCCATTGCAAAAGAAATTGATTGTAAAAGTGATAAGCTCAAGAATCCCCTGAAAAGGCTGGCTGAAAGCAAGCTCATTGAGGAGCACGGCGAGACTCCACAGGGTAGGAAATACTCGGCTAACGGCTAGTTCTGCACGAGAGTCAAGGATGACCCAAGATTTGTTTTTCTTGGATCATTCTTGGCTGAATGCAACCAAGATCTTGGGTAAAAGCCAAAATGCACACCGCAAAAATCAAATAATACTGGGACTTAAGCTTGTTGCGTTTTTCTTGGCTCCCAAGTTGAGAGGGTGTGCGAATGCCGCAGCTCTGATTGGCCCATGAGTATAACAAATTCAAACTGTAAAGCGGATGCTGGGATGACTCAGTGTCCGCTTTTTTAATTTTTTAAACAGCGAACAAATATTTAACTACCACAAGTGTGTTTACTAAGTGTTGCTTTCATGGTTTACTATGCGATATGTCGCTACTTAACATCAATATACCTTCTGAAGGCTCGCAAACCATAATGCGCAATATCCGGGAGCAAAGGCTGAGCCGTAACTGGACTCAAAAAGCGTTATCGGAGAAGTCTGGTGTATCGCTCTCCACTCTCAGGAAGTTTGAGCGAACCGGCAAGATCTCTTTGGAGTCCTTCGTCAAGATCTGCTTTTGCCTTGATCTCCTTGACAAGCTGATAAAGGTCACTGAACCAAGATCGCAAGAGTTTACCTCCATGGATCAGGTGCTTGAGAAGTCCGCAACCAAAAAACGACAGCGAGCTAGAGGAAAATGAGTCCAGCAGAAAATAATCATAAACGGCTTGATGTGTATTGTAATTTCGGTGCAGAGCGGCATCATGTCGGGGTGCTTGCTCAACGGGAAAGTGATATTTACTTCGAGTACACGGACGATTTCATCGAAACCGGTCTTGAAATATCTCCCATTAAGTTGCCGACTAAAACGAAATTCGTGAAGTGCAGTTCGCCTTTTGAATCCCTGCCCGGTGTATTCTATGACTCTCTTCCTGATGGATGGGGCCGATTGCTCATGGAAAGGTTGCTTCGGTCGAAGGGGATTCATCCCAGCCGGATAACTCCGTTGGACAGGCTGGCTTATGTGGGCCTCAACGGACTAGGTGCTCTTGAATATGAGCCTGCTGTTTCTCAGCCTGATTCACGGGAATTAAGTCTGGATGAAATTGCTGGTTATGCCCGTAACGTGTTGGATGAGGAACTGGCAGGAACTCCGAATGAAGTGCTTGAAGCTTTGTTGCACCTGAATGGTTCGTCAGCAGGGGCAAGGCCGAAGGTACTGGTCAGCAGGTGTTCGGATGGGAGCATGAAATGCTTCCCCATGACAAGCGGCGGGGCAAGGTCATGTCCAGATGAGACTTCGGAACCGTGGATGGTCAAGTTTCCGAATACTCAGGATGGCAAGAGCAGTGGGGCTCTTGAGTTCGTATATTCCATCATGGCCCGTAATGCCGGTATTGAAATGCCGGAAACGGATCTTTTGCCTGCTAAGGATGGTCCGGGGTACTTCGGTATCAAGCGTTTTGATGTCTCCGGTACAGAAAGATTCCATATGCATACGGCCTGTGGCCTTCTTGAAGCTGACTACCGAGTCCCAGCTCTGGATTATCAGGATCTGATAAAACTGACTTACATCCTGACCAGAAGCCAGCAGGAAGTTGAAAAGGCTTACCGTTTGGCTGTTTTCAACGTGCTTGCCCACAACCGTGATGACCATGGCAAGAACTTTACTTTCCTGATGGATAAGACCGGAGAATGGACTTTTTCCCCTGCCTACGACCTGACTTATTCCCATGGTCCCAGTGGTGAACAGTCCACAATGGTAATGGGTGAGGGACGAAATCCTAAGGAGGAGCATCTGATTGAACTGGCAATGGTTGCCAATATCAGTGATAAAAAGTTTAAGAGTATTATTGAACAGGTAAAGGGCAGCTTGTCAGAGTTTTCGAAGTTGGCAGATGAGTATGGGGTCTCTGCTGGGTTAAGGGATGAGATCTTTTCGTATATTGTTTGTTGATCTCTAAAATGAAACAATAGTTATTGTATAGCAGTCAAAAAGTTTATATAAAGTACTATAGTGTAAAACATTCCATCCAATAGCAACCGTATTTTTTAATATACTGTAGGCAGTAGTGAATAATATTATTTATAGCTTACCTAGTTTTGTATTTAGTTAGCATAAATAAAGGGGTTTTGAGCAGCTTCAAAACCCCTTTATTTATTTTGTACATAGTTACTTTGTATTGTACGTTTATAGATCACATCTTAACTATATTTAATGAAGCTACATAATTAAGCAAAAAAAATCCTATCTCAATAGGAGATAGGTCTTAATCATAAGATACTTCTGAAATCAATTACGTCTTCAGAAAATCAAATTGTATTAAAGTGACTGTTAATAACTCATTATTTATTCATTAATATGTCTTTCTTATGCATATCTCTAAGTAATTCAAATTCACACATCGACTCTCCGTTTTTTTCAGGCATTGTGTAGCCCTCCCGTATATTAGTCCCAGCGCAAAGTAGAGATTTCTGATAAAGACAGCCATGAAGGAGGTTGTTTCGATGCGGAAATCCAAATTCAGTGAAAGCCAAATTATTAAAATCCTGAAAGAGGCCGAAGGTGGTCGTAAAGT
>NZ_VOPZ01000016.1 GCF_010470665.1 Desulfovibrio sp. JC022
AAGAAAATTAGCTCTCATGATTCTTTTGGAGGACCAGAATGAGCAAAAGTAAAGGATACGCAAGAATAGAATTCATTGCCAATTTAGATGAGATAAAGGCTCTTCATAAAAAGGGATTCAACAAAAAGATGATCTACGAGCACTTGATTGAAGAGCGCAAGATAACAATGAGTTACCAATGTTTTTGTTCGTATAATCTTGATGGACTGCGCAAAAAACACCTCTCCTATAATCCTGAGCAACAGGGAAAAGAACAGAACCCGCTCGCGGTTAAAGAAAAGGAAAAGACATGGCAACAATAAACATGATTCTGCAAGGCAAAGGCGGGGTAGGTAAAAGCCTTATAGCCAGCCTGCTGACCCAATATTTTTTGGAATCAGGAAAGGAAATCTCCTGCGTAGACACAGATCCCATCAATGCGACATTTGCCGGTTATAAAGAATTTGATGTCACTGCACTGAATATTATGGATAAGGAAGACATTGATCCTAGAAAATTTGACAAGCTAGTTGAGCTAATGCTGGCCCTTTCCGGTGATGAAGAAATGGTCATTGATAACGGTGCAGCCACCTTTGTTCCTCTTGCAAGCTATCTTGCCGGAAACAAAGTTTTCGAGATGCTCGAAGAAAGTGAAATTCAAATCAACCTGCACACAGTGATTACCGGCGGACAAGCCCTGCCGGACACACTTGGTGGCTTAAATTCACTGTTCAAAACATTCGATGTCCCCATCTATGTTTGGCTAAACAACTACTTCGGCCCCATCAACGGGAATGACAGGAATTTCGAAGAATTTACGGTCTACCGTGAGAACACTCACCGCATAGCCGCATTGATCCGCCTTCCCCAGAAGAAAAAGGAAACCTTCGGTAGAGACCTTGAAAACCTACTCACCGCGAAAATGTCGTTTGACGAAGCGCAGGAAAGCACGCTTCCGATTATGACCCGGCAGCGGCTGAAGATGATCTGGAAAGAAGTTCAGCAGGAACTTTCTAACAGCGGGCTTTAGCAACGGTATGTCTGACCAGATTTCTGAAAATGCCCCCCTCACCATTCAGGGCGTGCGCGACTTGATTGCTGAAAAGCACGATGTGCTGCTTGATGAGAATGATCCCATTCTCATAGCTGTGACCATGCACCGCGCCGCCCTGAATGAGTATGAATTGCTCTTGACCGACCATCAGCAAAAGCTTTCCGCTGACATGTCCGGGCATGTTGCTGCTTTTGCTGCCGAGGTGCGCAAGTCCACCAACAGTTTGTTGAGCAAAGCGGTCAAAGCCAACATCGATAATTGTCTGGCCCAAATCAGCGAGCATGAAAAGCAGATGAGCCGTTTTATCAGCTCAATCCGGGCCATGGCGATTTTCGCCGGGGTTCTTTTCGGGTTGTCTATTGCCGTTTCAGTCTCAGTCATTGTGTGGGGTTCGTGATGGATGAACGGCTTGTTAGAAACCTGCTGCACAACATGGGACCGGTCATTGTCGGGGCACTTGAGGATGAACAGGTCGTTGAAATCATGGTCAACCCGGACGGCAAGCTCTGGATTGAAAAGCTCGGTGAAGAAATGTTTATCGCCGATACTCTAGCTTCCAGCCAGACCGCCATGATCATTTCATTGGTTGCCAGTGCGCTGGACACTACCGTCACCGACAAGAATCCCATCATTGAGGGCGAGCTTCCCCCTGAAAAACCGCTCAACGGCAGTCGTTTTGAAGGTCTGTATCCGCCGGTCGTGCGCAGTGCTTCTTTTACCATCAGGAAAAAGGCCAGCCGGGTCATTCCTCTTGAAGACTACGTGGTCAGCGGGATCATGACTCTTGAAGTCATGAAAGGAACGCTGGCCGCCGTGAAGGATAAGAAAAATATTGTCGTTATTGGCGGGACCGGTTCCGGCAAAACCACGCTGGTCAACGGCATTATCAAATCAATTTCTGAAGTCTCCCCTGCTGACCGGCTGGTCATTATCGAAGACACTGCGGAGCTGCAAAGCCAGTCACGCAATTCAATTTTTCTGCACACAACTCCGTACACCTCCATCCAGTCATTGGTCCGGGCGACAATGAGGCTTCGCCCGGACCGGATACTTGTGGGTGAGGTGCGCGGAGGCGAAGCCCTCGACCTGCTCAAGGCTTGGAACACCGGACATCCCGGCGGCATTGCCACAGTTCACGCCAACTCTGCGGCAGAAGGTCTGCTGCGTATTGAGCAACTTATCTCGGAAGCATCCACCTCGCCCATGCCGCAACTGATCGGCTCGGCAATGGACTTTCTGATTTTCATCCGCCGTACCCGCAAGGGCCGGACTGTTTCCGAAGTGGCGGAAGTAATCGGATATGACCCCGTAAATCAAAAATACATCATGGAGTACCTCTACGATGAAAACAAATAAGCACAAATATCTACCCCTGCTGGCAATGCTCATGCTGACCGCTCTGCCTGACGCGGCTTTTGCTTCCAACTCAATCAATGAACTCAGCACGCCTATGGAAATGGTGGTCGGTACAATCACCGGACCTGTTGGCCGCTGGATCTGCATCGGCGGTATGGGGATCTCCGGCATCGCTTTCATCATGAAAAGGGAAGAACTTGAGGGAGGATTCAAGACCCTGCTCAAGACCGTATTCGGCATGTCATTTGTTGCGCTGGCCGCATCAATTGTCGATTCAATTTTCAGCTTCTCCGGGGCAGTAGTATGAGTGAAAGAAAAATTCCCATTCACGCTTCCCTGTACCGGCCTTCGCTGGTCATGGGTGCCGAGCGCGAACCGCTGCTTTATTCTGCGCTGTTCGCCATCTTGATCGCCCTTGGAGGATTCACTCTCTACGCTGGCGGTGCTGCCCTTATATTCTGGGTTGTAACGGTCTTCGTTTTGCAAAAGACCGCCAACTTTGATCCGCAGCTTTCCAAGATCGGCCTGTGCCATTTCAATCAGCAAAACTTTTACGCTGCCCGTTCAACTCCATGGCAGATCGGCGGAGCAAAGCTGAAATGATTGCGCTCAAAGATTACCGTCACAAGCCCAAAGGACTCTCGGATCTGCTGCCTTACGCGGCCATGGTTAATAACGGCGTGCTGCTCTGCAAAGACGGCTCGCTCATGACCGGCTGGAAATTCCGCGCTCAGGATACAGCTTCCAGCACTGCGGAAGAACTGGCCGTTGTCAGCAACCGTGTAAACAGCGGCATCAAAAACCTTGATTCCGGCTGGATGCTGCACGTTGAGGCCATCCGCTCAACTGCAACTGAATACCCTCACGCCGGGACAAGTTTTTTCCCGGATTTCGTCACTCAGGCCATTGAAGATGAAAGGAGAAATATCTTTGAATCTGCCGGGACATTTTATTCCACTGAGACTTACCTGATCATCACTTATAAGCCGGAATTCTTAACCCAGAAGTTAAGCAACCTTGCTTATGAAAATTCCGCTACCGTCAATCATCTTGAAAAGGCTCTGGAAAAATTCCTGACTGTTGCACAGGAGCTGGAAGATTCCCTTTCGCTCTCAATGGAACTGACTCACCTTGCAGACATTGAGTTCCCGGACGAGCACGGAAACGTACATACATATTCAACTTTTCTGTCGCTGCTGAATAAATGCCTTACCGGTGAAGAGCATCCGATACTGCTGCCAAAAATTCCCATGTATCTTGATGCTCTTCTCGGCGGGCAGGATTTGACCGGCGGCTTGCAGCCCAGCATCGGCGGCAGGTTCATCAAGGTTTTGGCGGTGGACGGCTTTCCGCCGGATAGCTGGCCGTCCATGCTTTCCAATTTTGAATCCCTGCCCATTGAATACAGGTTCTCCACCCGCTTCATCTGCATGGATCAGTATGAGGCCCAGCAGGAACTTGAGAAGTATAGAAAGACTTGGTCGCAGCAGATTTATAAAATATGGGATCAGCTCAAGGACAACGCAAACGCCAAGGAAAACAGGGACGCCAAAAGCATGGCTGATGATGCAGAGCAGGCCATTGAAGAACTTCAGTCCGGGCTGGTCGGTGCCGGTTTCTACACTGCCGTCATTGTCCTGATGAGCTACGATTTGGGTGAGCTTGAAGAAAACACTAGAGAGCTGCGCCGTAAACTGCTTGATCAGGGTTTCCCCAGCCGCATTGAAGGAATCAACGCGCTTGAAGCGTGGCTCGGATCACATCCCGGAAATTCCTACGCCAACGTGCGCCGCCCAATCATCAACACCATGAATCTGGCAGACCTGCTGCCGCTGGCAACAATCTGGGCTGGCCGGGAACATAACCCTTCAGACAAGTTTCCGCCTTCCTCGCCGCCGCTTATGTACTGCGCCACCAACGGCTCAACACCGTTCAGGCTGAACCTGCATGTGAGCGACATCGGCCATACCTTGATTTTCGGGCCTACCGGTGCGGGTAAATCCACATTGCTAGGAATTCTGGCAGCCCAGTTCCGCCGCTATCAGAAGGCCACCATTTTTGCTTTTGACAAGGGCAAATCAATGCTCCCGCTCTGTCTGGGGGCTGGCGGATCTCATTATGAAATCGCTGCTGACGATTCGCTTTTGTCCTTTGCTCCGCTCCAGCACGTCGACTCGGATGCTGAACAGAGCTGGGCGGAAGAATGGATCGAAACTTTGGCGACCATGCAGGGCTTGAACGTGCTTCCGGCCCACAGAAACGCCATTCACATCGCCATGTCCATGATCAGGAATAACCCTGAACACATGCGTTCCATGACCGACTTCTACCACAGCCTGCAAAACGAAGAACTGCGCGAGGCCATCAAACATTACACCGGAGAAGGAGCCATGGGCAGACTGCTTGATGCCAGCTCTGACGATCTCGGCATTTCGGATTTCATGGTCTTTGAAATCGAGGAGCTTATGAACCTCGGTGACAAGAACATCATTCCGGTCCTGCTCTACTTGTTTCACCGCATTGAAAAAGCACTGAGCGGCCAGCCCGCTCTGCTCATCCTTGATGAAGCATGGATCATGCTCGGCCATAAGGTTTTCAGGGAAAAAATCCGGGAATGGCTCAAGGTTCTGCGAAAGGCCAACTGTGCGGTGGTTTTGGCGACACAATCCCTTTCAGATGCAAGCCGTTCCGGGATTCTGGATGTGCTGGTGGAATCCTGTCCGACCAAGATCTACCTGCCCAATCCGGCGGCAATTCAGGAAGCCCAGTACAAGCTTTATCAGGGTCTGGGACTCAACTCACGCCAGATTGAAATCATCGCTTCGGCCACTCCCAAGCGCGACTACTACGTGGTTTCCCCGGAAGGTCGACGGCTCATTGAGCTGGCACTCGGCCCGGTCGCGCTTTCGTTTGTAGGGGCGTCCGACAAGGCGAGTCTGGCCCGGATAAAAAAATTGGCCAGCGAGCACGGAGCTGACTGGCCTGAACATTGGTTGAATGATAAAATTGGAGATTTCAAATGAGCTACAAAAACACCTTATATCCGACATTAAGTGCTTCACCGAGTCGCTTAGCCATGGCTTTGCCGATGGGCCGCTTGTCATTTTCCATTTCGGAAATATGCCTGCGGGCGATGCCCATTTTATCAGCAAGCTGCTGCTGGGTCATTTCTTCCTTGTATCTGGCTCCGCGCAAAAGGCGTCCTGTTGAAGACTCTCCGAAAACATCTTCAATGCTGAAAAGTTCTTCGCCTTCGTCGTTCAACTCCCTGACGTCAAGCCCGGCCAGCTTCCAGAAAGCCTTGCTGGCCTCAAGAATCTTGGCTGCATCCTTGGCAGGAACTCGCACACAGATATCAACTGATCCTTCGGTAGTCTGCTTTCTCGTGACTTCCAACATAACGCACCTCTATGAGTTTTACGCCCTGCTCGCTCTCCTTCCAGACAGCGACATAGCGCGGCTTACCTTTATTCAGATGACAATGGTAGAATCCCGGTTTGCCTTTAAGCTTGCCATAATTTTGCCAGCCTTCACGGACAGGTCCATGCACCTGAATTTCATTAAGCAAAAAATGCAAAGCCTCTGCAATGTTTTCAGGGAGGAGCCGAACCTGCTTCCGGGCCTTGCCGGTGATTTTAACGATCCATGCCATGAACCAATTGTACTATTTTTTGATACCATGTCAACAAACCGGAGAATTGAAAAATGAAATCCGTAATACTCAGCTTAGTATTTGTATTTACGATGCTTTCTCATGCCAGTGCCATGACCGTGACTTGCGTCAATTGCAGTGACAGATTCTTGCAGGCTCTGGAGCGGGTCACAAACATTGAACAACTCGAATCAATGTGGCGGACCTACAAGGAAGAAATGATGCAGACCCAGCAGCAAATCATGATGGTGCAGCAAAATATCCAGCAGTACACCAATATGGTTCGGAACACGATTCGCTTGCCGTTTGCCATCAAAAACAGCGTCATCCGGGACTTTAAAAGACTGGCCCAGCTTTCAAAGAATCTGGTCAGCACCGTGGGCGATATTGAGGTTCTGGACGGCATTTACGAAGCCCAGTACCCGGACTTCAACTCCGCCAAAAGACTGGTCGGGCAGCCCAACGCCAAGTTCACCAAGAAGTATAAGGAATACTGGTCCAAATGGTCTGAAAGAGTCGATGCGGCCACCAAGGCCACATTCAAACTTTCCGGCAGTCAGTTGCAGGAGATCAGCGATTCTGCGGAATTTAATTCCTACATTGAAGGTCTGCTCAGCACGCCGGAAGGACGCATGCAGGCACTTGAAGCGGCCAACCAGCTCAGCAGTGTTCAGATTCAGGAAATCCGCAAGCTTCGTGCGCTGCTGGCGACCCAGATTCAGAATCAGTCCATGATCGAGGCCAAGAAGGAAAAGGATCAGCAAATTCTGCGACAGGACAGCGAAAAATTCTTTGCCCCGACCTACGGCGAAGCCTGTAAAAAAGAAGCTGGCCCGGAGCCGCTCGGATTCTAGCCATGACTACTGCAAACCATCACATAATTTTGTGGGCAGGCTTTGTCCTGATTCTGCTGCTAATCGTGTTCATGGGAGCTGATGCCCATGCTGCGACTTCAGCCACAGACGACACGCAGATACTCTCCCGCATCGCCACAGAATTCCATGCCAAGGCCGGTAAATGGGAAGGCTTGCTGACCGAACACGCCAAGGTTCTGTTCAGGATTCTCCTGATTCTGGATGTCTGCTTTCTGGGTATCCGCGTAGCCACCAAGCAGACCGAAGTAGACGAAGCACTGGCTGAATTCATCATGCTCATTCTCTACGCCGGGCTGATGTTTGCTATACTCATTTATTACAAGGAATGGACCAACCAGATCATTATCGGACTGAGCAAAACAGCACAGGAACTTGGAGCACCGCCGGTGACGGCAGGCAGCATTTTTCTGGCCGGTGTTCAGGTCTTCGACACCATGCTTGCAAGCATGAGCTGGGACATCGCAAAATCCGCCGGACTGGTGCTGGTTGCCATTGCCATCTGCATCAGCTTCTCCATGATTGCCGCGCAGGTAATTCTCGTAAAATGTGAGGCTTACATCGTCCTCAACGCGGGAATCATCCTGCTGGGATTTAGTGGTTCCAAAATCACCCGCGATTACGCCATCAACTTCATCAAGTATGCCTTCTCGGTGGCGATGAAACTGTTCACCATGCAGCTTCTGATCTCGCTGAGCATTGATTTTATCAACGGATTCCATAAGCCGGAAATCAATTTTGCGGAAGTGCTCGTCATTCTCGGGGCGTCAATCGTCATTCTGGCCCTGACCATGTCCATCCCGGACATCATTTCAGGTCTCATCAATGGACCGCTCTCATCTTCAGGCAGGTATCTGACCTCTGCCGTCACAGCGGTAAGCAGCAGTACAAGCACTGTTGTGAAAGGTGCAACCAGCGGAATGATCGAAGCCAAACGCGGAACCGATGCGGTCCGCGAAGCCAGCTCATACGCCAACACCGCCGGGAAAACCGGCTTCGGAAAACTGGGCCACATGGCCGCCACCGGCATCAATTCCATACGGGAAAATCTATCCCAAAGTCGGGCTGGCGGTATCCGCAGCAGCACCAAAACCCAGCACGAAGCATACAAGATGCAATTCCCACCGGACTCATCTGACTAACCCACCAATTTAGCAGTAAAAATCTAAAAACCACAGGATAACTATGCCCAAAAACCGTCCAAATTCTGCCTATTTAGCCGCCAAAGAAGAATGGTTTGAGCGATATGGCAGCTACATAAAAAGCCGTAATCAATGGCGTTTTGCCGCTTTGATCATGGCTCTGACCGTTTGCCTCTCGCTTAGCATCAATATTGTTCAGGCAATGCAGAGCAAGGTCGTTCCCTACGTAGTCGAAGTGGACAAACTCGGCCAGTCCGTTGCGGTCAAACGCGCAGATCAGGCCGGTCCGGTTTCAAAGCGAATAATTCAGGCCGAAATCGCCAACCTGATCACTAACTGGCGCACGGTCACCGCTGACATCGGACTCCAGAAAAAGATGGTCCGGCGCATGTCCTCCTTTGTGGTCGGCGCGGCCAGAGGTGCCACCAAAGGTTGGTACGAAACCCATAACCCTTACCAACGGGGACAGAAAACCCTTGTCGAAATCGACATCAAAGGCATCCCGCTCCCGGTCAGCTCCGAGAGCTGGCGAATCGAATGGCTGGAGACAGTGCGCAACCATTCCGGTGTAGCGGTTTCCAGCACCAAATATGAAGCGACCCTCAAGGTCCGCATCTCCCCACCAACAACTCACAGCCAGATTATCAGGAACCCTGCGGGCGTTTACGTCACAGAACTCTCCTGGGCGAAACTTCTTGAACAGTAGGAGACACAATGAAACAGACTCTTCTCTCAATATTCCTTGTGCTTATCAGCGTCTGCACGGCATGGGCCTCGCCGCTGCCAGCACCGGATTACATCAGCAAAAAAGACATTCCCCTGAACAGCAAAGAGTGGGCAGCACTGAAGCTTTCAAGAGAATGGATGAACCGCAAGGTCAAGCCGATCATGCAGAGCAACGGCAAGGTTGTTTACGTATACGGCACGACCCTGCCGACCATTATCTGCTCCCCGCTCATGGCTTCGGATCTTGAACTCCAGCCCGGTGAAAACGTCAATGACGTCATCATCGGAGACACCGCCCGCTGGATGGTGGTTGTGGGCCAGTCCGGGACACCGGGCCGGGAATCCACGCACCTCATCATCAAGCCCCTTGATGCCGGACTGGTGACCAGCGCGGTCATCACCACCGACCGCCGCACCTATCACCTTAAGCTGGTTTCCCGGCGCAAAGGACACACTCCCTATGTGGCCTTTCTGTACCCGGAAGATCAGCAAAAAATCCTTAAAGCCAGCCTGAAAAAGGAAGAACGCAAAGAGGTCTGGGAGACCACCAGCATTGCAGGCAAAACCGTGGATCTTTCAACTCTCGACTTCAGTTACGCCATCAGCGGTGATGATGCGAGCTGGAAGCCCATGCGCGTCTACAACGATGGAATCAGGACTTTTATCCAGCTTCCGAGGACATCCACCCAGACCGAAATTCCGGTGTTGCTGGTGAAAAAGTCCGGGCAGGAAGCAATCGTCAATTACCGGGTCAAAGGCAATGCCATGATTGTTGATGAGATCTTTGAAAAAGCAATCCTCGTGGCCGGAACCGGAACGGATCAGGCCAAGGTGGAAATAAACCGAATTGAGGTAACCAAATGATAAAATTCATCCCCTTACTCCTGCTGGCGATGACAGTCATCGCTGCCAGCGGCTGCTCCGTAAAACGTGCGGGCAGCCAGATAGAAGCTGAAATAATGAGCCAGCAGACGACCATGTACCAAGAGCAGGAAATTGAACCACTGGTGGAAGAAGCCGCGCTCAAGGTTGCCGGACATTACCCTCCGGGCCGGACCATCCTGCACCTGAATGTTCCTGACACCGACTTCGGCTGGAAGTTTGACGCCAGCCTTCGCGCACAGGGCTTTCAGTTCAGCCCAAAATCCACAGATCCCAACGTGCTGGATATGGACATGGTCTTCGACGGCATTGGCAACAGCACCCTTTATTACCTGCATGTCAAAGCTTCGGACGGCTGGTCTTTCGGGCAGGTCTACAACCTGACTCATGACGGATTTGAAAAGGCCGGTCTGCTGACTCAAACCCCCGCCTTTTTCGAATTCGTGGGCAATGACTCCCGGCAGGTTGAATCCCCACTTAACGAAGACTGGAACATCGTTCCCGGCGGTTTGCGGGATCAGCTCAAACGCTGGGCCGCTCACGCTGAATACACGCTTGTCTGGAAAGCTCCCCATGATTTCCAGATGCAGGCCGGGGCCTCCTTCCGGGACACCTTCCCCAGAGCTGTCAAACGGCTGTTTTCCAGAATGCACGCCAGCGGAAATTCACTGCGCGTAACCATCTATCAGGCCAACAAGGTCGTTGAAGTCTGCGAGGATTAACATGAAACGATTTCTTTTATTTATTCTCATCCTGTCTTTCTGCGGATGCAGCAGTTTCCAGCCTTCCCCGCAAGAACGGTCGGTAAAAGGCCGCGCTGCGTCCATGCGGCAGGCAACGGGCAAGAAAACCGTAACCGTTGTTCATGCTCCATATGTGGGTGCAATTCCTGTCGAATTGGACTCTGAAAAACTTCCCAACGTCTTTTCCAGACGGGTCACCCTCAATCTCAGAAGGCCCCTGACCGCGCCGGAGCTGGCGAGGAAAATCAGCGAGCAGGTTCCCGTTCATATTGAGGTCGTGCAGGACACTGACAGCGATGTGCATGTTGCTCAGGATAATCAGGAACGCAAAACACCTGAACGCATGCAGCTTATGTATGACGGCCAGCTCAAAGGGCTGCTGGATAACATGTGCGAATTCTTCGGCATGGGCTGGGAATATGATTCAACCCGCGCAAAGGTTGAAATTGCCCGTTTGCAGACCAAGTCATTCAGTCTTGATGTTGCGCCGGGAAATATCAAATACGAATCCACCATTACCAATAAATCCCAGACTTCCGGGAATTCCGGCAACGCCAACAACATCAACGGCGTGGGCCAGACAACCAAGACCTCGGACAGTGTCAGCCAGACTTCGCAGACCAACAAAGCCATCTTTGAGGGTGATGTCTGGAAGGATACTGCGAAAGCAGTTGAAGCGATGCTCAGCAAGGACGGCAGGGTTGTGGTCAACGAAGCTGCGGGAATGGTTACTGTAACCGACACCAACACGGTCCTGCGCCGGGTCGAAAAATACATTAACTCCCTGAACTCAAAGATGGGTAGGCAGGTGGCCCTTGCGGTCAAGGTCTGGTCGCTGGAACTGAACCGCAATGCGGATACCGGCTTCAATCTGGAAACCGCGCTTAAAGCCGGTCAGTCAAGCTTCAGTCTGCTCGGCGGACAGCCTTACAACTCCATTGCAGGCGCGGGAAGTCTGACCGCCGCCATTCTTGATGGAAGCTGGAAGGATACCAAACTCATGCTTCGCGCCCTGCGTCAGCGTGGCCGCACAACCCTGCTGACCTCCGGCTCCGGGATTGTCATGAACAATCAGGCTTTGCCGGTTCAGGTTGTGAAACGGGATTCCTATCTCGCCGGGGTCAGCTCAACCACTACCGAAAATTCCATTCAGACCTCGGAACTCACTCCCGGTGAGGTTTCCACCGGCTTTTCCATGACCGTGCTCCCGCACATCATGGATAACCGCAAGGCCATCCTGCAATACAACATCACTCTGTCTTCGCTGGATTCCATGAAGGAATTCTCCTCCGGCTCCATGACTATCCAGTTGCCGCAGGTTTCCACCCGCAGCTTCAGCCAGCGGGTCAAAATGAAATGCGGTCAGACTCTGGTGCTGGCCGGATTCGAGCAGGAAAGCAATCAGGATTCCAAGGGAATCGGCATCACCTCCGGCGGACTCAGCCAGCAGTACGGCAAAAGTCTGATCATCATCACCATTGAAATGGAAAGTGCCGGGGTCTAGCCATGCAACATATTCTCATCAAAAATAAAAAGTACGCCATCGGCCTCTGGTGGCAGTTCATCAACGGCTCCGGCAAACGCAAAGACGCGCTGGAACAGGCCCGCATTCTGGCCGAGAAATTCCCCGAAGACGGCTACAATAGCGTTGCAATCAGAAAACAGCAGTTCGGCCTTGGAAACTGCGCTGAAACAAAGATCAAACGTCTGCCGTCACTGGCCTGCGCACTTGTGGAACGCTCCAATTCAACATGGATCGGAATGTTTTGTCTGGAGGAAAATCTGTGGTGGGTCTGCGCGGTCAGCAAGAAAAATATCGCTGCTGAAGGTGACCAATACTTCCGCTCACGGACTGAAGCAGAAGCCCACTTCAACAACCTCAAATCCCTGTCTAACTGGGATGACAATGAAATCCTTTGTAAAACAGTTGAAGAGTCCATGGACCATTTCAACGGACTGCTGCGGATCTCCGAGAAAGTCCAGCCGCTGGCCCAAGAGAATCGCCGGGGATTGTGGATTTCTTTTGTCGCGCTGTGTGTTGCCCTAATCATGGGCTGGTTGATTTGGGATCAGTTCCAGCAGGATCAGCTTGCAGAACTGCGCAGACTTGCAGCCATTGAGAGCAAGCTCAAGCAGCAGGAAATGAAGCCGGTTGTCTTAGATCCCACCACGCTCTTCTCAAAGACATGGAATGAAACCGCGTTGCCTTCAGACTTCGCCAATGAATTCCTGCGTGCCGTGCGTCATACCGAGCCGTACACCCTCGGCTGGAAGCTGAAATCCATCATCCGCAATGATGAAGGGATTTATATGGCTTGGCTGCATCAGCAGGGTGCGCAGTTCACCGACCGTCCCGGCAATTCCACTCTCGGCCCTCGCCCGGAACTGGCTGAAATCACCATTCCGTACTCACTAAAAAATCAGCGGGCAAAGCAGGAGCTGGGCTATAAATCAGAAATTACCGCCCGGATTTATGAGCTGACTCGCGTTCTCGGTGCAAAGCTGACTCTGAACTGGAAAAATCCCGAAATCAAAAAGCTTGACAAGACAAATCAGCTCACCGCTCCGTGGATCAAAGGAGAATGGAAGCTGTCCACGCTGCCGTCAATCTCGGTCATTTCCGAACCGCTCTTCTACGAGCTGGACACCATCCCCGGTCTGGTTCTCACAAAAATCGACCTCACTGAAAACAAATACACCATGGAGGGACAGATCTATGCGTCTTATTAACCTCGTCCTAATCCTGCTCTTGCTGGCAACTGCCGTCTATGCACAGGAATCGGCTGACACTGAACCCTTACCTGAACTGCTGGTTTCAGAACCTGTCAACGGCTCCATGCCGGTTGGAAATGGAACTACGTTCAATGCAACAGCTGCGGGACATAGTAACGCAACCAATGCGACCATTCCGGCTTTTTACGAAACCACCAATAGCACTAGCAATGCTACTGTTAAACCGTATGTTTCTAAGAAAAATCAGGTAACCGTAAAATCTAAAATCAGCGGCCCTGCCTTCGTCTCTCTTGAAGGCTTGAGTGCGCTTCATTCACAGCTCGACGTCCTCAATGTGCAGGTCAATATAGCTGAAAGACAGAAGAAACTGCGCGAGCTGACCATGCCGGTTATCCCGGTCCTACCGCCTGCTTCAACAAAGCCCAAAGCTGCTGCCAAAAAGAAAAGCCGTCCTGTCTGGCCCAAAGTCATTTCCATTCAGGGTGTGGACGGAAGACTGTCCGCAACTCTGGTCAGTCGTGACGGCGTGCAGACCGTAACCGAGGGCGAAAAAGTAGGAACTGGTAGGGTTGATTCCATCACTTCAAAGTCTGTCGTGGTTCGCTACAACGGCAAGAATATTCCCTTGAAGTTCAAGGAGTAATCAGCATGACCAACAACGAAATACCAAAGATTCTGCAAGAACGTGTCATACTGCTTGAAGGCGTAATCCTGATCTCTGCGGAGCTGGAAGATGACGCGCATCTGATGTCTTTTCTCAGCTACGCCGCCCGTAAAGGATACAAGGAAACCAAACGGGTTGAAGCCAGTGAATTCCAGAAGCTGCGCAAAAAACATTACACCCGCATCGAAACTGAAAGCGACATCCAGACGCTGGCCGTGGACATTATCGCCGACGCCCATAAACAGGGCGCATCCGACATCCACCTCACCGATGCTGGCCCGTATGCCTCCATCAAATTCCGCAAGCTGGGCATGGTGCAGGATTACAAACAACTCAAGGGCGAGAAAGGTCGCAAGGTCATTGTGGCCATCTATCAGACCATGTCCAATCAGGTTGATTCGACCTTCATTCCCCGTGAACGGCAGGACGGCAGGATCGTAAACAACGACTTCCTGCCCTCGGAAGTCCATTCCATTCGAATCCACACCGAACCGCTGGAATGCGCCATGGCCGACAACGGCACCGGGACATTCATGGCCCTGCGTCTGCTCTACGACCGCACCACGGCCAAAGGCAATCTGGCTGGGCGGCTTTCCAGTCTCGGATACTGCAAACAGCACATGCGTGACTTTCAGACTTTGACCCAGCGGTCCGGGCTTTCCCTGCTTTCCGGTCCCACCGGACACGGCAAAAGTACCGCGCTAAAACACATCATGGAAAGCATGGCTGAGGAGAATCCTGAAAAGAACTACCTCGCCATTGAAGATCCGCCGGAATACCCGCTGGAACGGGTCAAGCAGGTCCGGGTCAGCACCAACGATCAAGATGAAAACAGAGGCGCGGCCTATCGCAACGCCATTGCCGGGGCCATGCGTTCCGACCCGGATGAAATCATGATCGGTGAGATCCGCTTCCCGCAGGCTGCTTCAGCCGCACTGGATGCCGCCCAGACCGGGCATGGCGTCTGGACCACGGTTCACGCCAACTCGGCTTTTGGAATCATTCAACGCATGGTTTCTTTGCTACGTGCGGCCAATTACCCTGATCCGCTGGAATACCTCTGCGACCACACCGTGCTTTCCGGCCTGCATCATCAGCGGCTGGTTCCGGTGCTCTGCCCCAAGTGCAGGATGCCTATCAAAGACGTCTTCGTCCTTGGTCCCGACAACGAACTGCGCCGCAGAAGCCTTCCGCAACCGCTTTTAGAACGGATCATGAACACCATAACCGACATGGACCAGATCCATATTCGTGGCGAAGGTTGCTCAGAATGCGCGGGTATGGGCATCATCGGCCAGACTGTTGCCGCTGAGCTGGTTCCAACTAACCATGTTATTCTCAACGCCATCCGCAACGGCAATATGGACGCTGCATACAAGCATTGGCGACATGATTTGAACGGCAGAACCTTTGTGGATCATGCCCTTGAGCTCATCCAGACCGGTGTTATTGATCCCTGCCTCACCGAGCTTAGACTTGGCGTTCCGCTGGATTATGACCACAAGCACAATGGTCTCATTTCCAGCCACTTAGAAACAGTTTCCCAGACAAAAGAGTTTGCCCATGCAGTTGTTTAAACACACCAATCTGCTGGCAAAACTCTTCTTTACCCAATCGGTACGGATCAGGGTTTACCGCAAGCTTGCGGCCATGACCCGGCACGGAATCAATGTGGCTGAGGCTGTCACCTACATTGAAGAACGGTACGCCAAGCAACGCAATCTGCTCAGCCCGGTACTCTCTGAAGTATCGGCCCGCATCAACTCCGGGGACAATATCCATGAAGCCCTGCGCGGCTTCATTCCCGCTGAGGAAGCAATGCTCCTTCAGAGCGGCGTGGAATCCGGGAAGCTCCATGAAGCCCTTGAACTTTGTGTGCGGCTTATCAAAGCCAGATTGAAGATCGTCAACTCCATGTGGAAAGCATTAAGCTATCCGGCAATCCTGATCATTGCCCTGATTGCACTACTGCTGGTGCTCTCGCGCTACGTAGTTCCCAAACTTGCCGAGCTTTCCGACTCTGCCCGCTGGATGGGCAGCGCAAAAACACTCTATCAAGTGGCCGGATTTGTGGATTCCACCTTCGGGACCATTCTGCTTGTCGGAATGGTGCTCCTCTTCCTCACTTCACTGGTGACCATCAAAATCTGGACCGGCAAGATCCGTGTCCGCTTTGACGGAATCCCGCCATGGTCATTCTACCGGCTTATCATCGGCAGTCTCTGGCTTTTTACCCTCTCAACCCTGATGAAATCCGGGATTCAACTCTCACAAGCCATGAACGACATGCTTGAAACTCCCGGTTCAAGCCCATGGCTCAAGGAACGGCTGAACTCGGTCAAAGCCCAGCTCAACCTCGGAAAGGGAATCGGAGAAGCTTTGGACGATTCCGGCTATCGCTTTCCCGCTCAAACCATAATCGAAGATCTGCGCATCTATTCCACTCTCCCCGGCTTCGATGCCCGGCTGCACCTCATTGCCGAGGAATGGCTGGAAGAAGGCATGGAAACAATCAAAACGCAGGCCAAAATCATCAACATAACCTGCATCATCGGCATCAGCTCAATGATCACCAGCATAGTGCTCGCGGTGACATCACTTCAACAACAACTTGGTCAAAACATGGGATATTAAAATGACATTACTCGAAACACTCGGCGCATTACTTATCGGCCTCATCGTACTCGGCGGTTCCGGCTACATGATTTCAAAAGGAATCGACAACGACAAAATCGCCAAGGCAGAACAGAACCTTTCCACCTTCCGCCTCGACATCAAGAACCTCTATCAGGGCGAGCCGGATTTCAACGGGCTGACGACCAGCATTACCGTTACTAACGAAGCCGTTCCCGATGGAATGATCAAAAGTACCGGTGAAGTCCGCAACGTCTGGAACGGAGCGGTCGCAGTTGCCACCGGCGCGGCCCCGACCACCTTCACCATCACCCACAGCAGCGTTCCCGAATATGCATGCGTAAAGCTCGCAACTTTTCAAGCCGGTTCATGGGTTTCCGTATCTGTGAACGGCGTGGAAATCGATCAGGCCAGCGGAATGGTTGCGGCCATTACCAATCAGGTTGCCGAAAGCAATACCATCGTATTCACATCCAACTAGCTGAGGCTTTGATTCCAAATGAAAATCCTAGCCGCACTGTTCAGCATTCTCGGAGTCATGGCTCTGGTCATGGCCGAGTCAAGCTTCAGTCCCCGGACATATCAGGCCGAAACGGTAGCCACCAATTACGGTGTCTACCGCGACGCCGTAAACAATTACGCGCTCAGCAATTCTGCGCCATCATCCGGCGAAATATCCACCTCACTTCTAAGGTTGCCGTCCGGTTGGAATCCCATCCGCAATTGGACAAACCGGTTCGACAACGGACACATCTACGTCTGGGGATCGGTCAACAGCATGGAAGCACAAGCTATCAGGGACTTGTTTCTGAACAGCTACGCCATCGGAATCAACCGCAATGGCAAGCTTTTCAACAAATACGGGAACGGCGTTTCGCTGCCCTCGTTCATACCCGAAGGCTGCATCGTCAGCATGATTAAGAAATAAGAAGAATTGGATGCGCTTCGCGCTTTTGATGATCGCATTTCGCCTCCGGCGGCCAAAGGGGATAATCCCCTTTGGAATCCTTAGTTGGAAGGCGGGAAAGGAATTAAAATGACAGATAAATATAAAATTAAACAGAAGGGCTTCACCCTAATTGAAGTACTGGCGGCTTTAATCATCCTTGCCTTGCTCATGCCCTTGCTCGGTGATTTCATCGACCGCGGTGTCGAGCAGATCAAGCAGCGTAATGTCAGCAATCACCTTGCAGCCGTGCTTGATGCCGCCTCCGATTACGCCAAGGAAAACTACTCCTCCCTGAGAACCTCTTCAACTGCTTCCGGTGCGACTGCGGTCACTATGGCCCAGCTCCGCAGCGGGGGCTTTCTCCCTGACAGTTTTCAGGATCTCAACGGCTGGGGTCAGAGATACGGAATCTATGTGCTCCAGCCCTCAGCCGGAGATTTACAGGTCGTAGTTCTGACCTATGCCGGACGTACCCACTCAGCAAATGACAAAAACTTCAGCACCACCATCGCCCCGGCAACTGCGGCCATGGTCGGCGGTGCCGGAGGCTATATCCCTACCGGAGAAATGCCCGGCCAATCAGCATCGGAGCTGCGCGGATCTTACGGCGGCTGGACTGTTGATCTTGCAAGCACGGACATCCCTGTTCCTGCTCCCGGCCATATCGGCGGACGTGCTTTCCTGCGTGAAAAGGACATCAGCAAGGACTTCCTATACCGCGTGGAAGTCCCCGGCCACCCGGAACTGAATGAAATGTCCACCGAGCTGGATATGACCGATCACGCCATTGAGGGAGTCAAAGAAATTCACTTTGAAAAACACACCCTTGCCGACATCGACGCATCCGGTTTCTGTGGAGATTCAGACAAGGAAGGCCGTGTTTTCTTTGATCCTGCCGTGGGCCTTTACATCTGCCGTGCCGGTGAACCGCAAGTCATTGCCGATTCCGGCAACTCTCAATTCCTGAAAGGCTCCACTGTTGCCATCAACGGCGAACTTATTCCCAAACCGACCTGTGCCCCCGGCGTCAGTTCCACCCCGCAAATCTTTGTGGCTCCTGCCGCATTTGCCGAAGGTTCTGTTTCAAAATCCATCGTTGCCGTTCAGTGCTGGGCCACCAGTGAAGACGCCAACAACTGGCGCGTACACATGCGCATCCGCACCGCTGATTCTGATTCATCGTGGATTTCTCCACCTGCCGGGACCGGCAGAATCATGGTCCTCACTACCTGCAATTAAAGGAAACTAAACATGAAAAAGATATTCTTTCCCCTCATATTTATATTGCTGTTCTGCTCCGCAGCCTTTGCCGGAGACGCCACCAGCTACACCCTGAGCAACGTCACACCGCAAAAAATCAGCGGCGTTCCAGTGGGAACCGTTGTTCCATGGCCTGCCGGGTCAGTCCCCGACGGCTGGCTTGAATGCAACGGACAATCCACCAGCGGCCATTCAGAGCTGACCGCAATTGTGGGCAGCAGAGTCCCCGATCTGCGTGGTGAATTCATTCGCGGCTGGGATCATGGCCGAGGCGTTGATGGCGGCAGAAGTCTGCTGAATGTGCAGTCCCACATGCTGGGTGCGCACAACCATATTCAGGGTTTGCCTGAAACAAACGTGCGTAACCCCGGTAGACATACCAGATATGGATATACCAGTGGTCCCGACCATGGCGGAGTTGGTGATGATGAAGGGCGCGTCAGCAATCGCTGGTTCTTCACCTCCACAACCGGCGGCTCTGAGACTCGCCCGCGCAACGTGGCGATGATGTACATCATCAAGGCTGAGTAGGTGGTGGATATGTCAGATTCTCCCAACAGCCTCGCCCGTCCCAAGGTCAAAGTAGCCAGACTGGATAAACGCATCATGTACGTCATCGCCGCTGTCGGTCTGCTGCTGGTGGTAATTCTGGTTTATGCCGTCCAGAACTCCAATAAAAAAGAAGCCATACAGGACTCTAGCACCACTGCGCAGATCACCGAAGCAGACACAAGGCAGCCTCTTCAGGACCCGGAGCAAAAATCCGGGCTTTCCATGCCTCCGCAGAGCGAAAAGCATGAAGAGGAAAAGACAAGACCTTTGAGCAAATCACTGGTCACAGTAGTTCGCCCTGAAGAGCCTACAGAGCTTGAAAAGCAGCGAAGAAAAGAAGAAGTCGAGCTGCGAGCTTTCCGCATTGAAAATATGAAGGCCGCTCTTAATTCTCCGCTCAGGGCTGCGGCTGCTATTCCTGAAAAGAAACTGCCCCAGACGCAAATCATCAGCACGCCGAGCATTGAGGACATCCGTTCCCGACATCCGCTGGGCATAAACGAAGCGTCCACAATACCCGTTCAAAAAGATGATAAGCAGGCAAAGGAAGATTTTCTTAACTCCCGCGCTGGCAAGGATGGATCTTGGCAGCTTCCTTATGAACGTGTTCCCGGCAAGCCTTTTGAGCTGAAAACCGGGGCGGTCATTAACGGGATAATGATCAGCGGTATTAATTCCGATCTGCCCGGCCAGATTCTTGGGCAGGTCAGTCAAAATATTTATGACACTGCCACGGGCCAGCACCTGCTGATCCCGCAAGGTTCGCGCATGATCGGGGTTTATGATTCACGGATAGCCGTGGGGCAATCACGTGTTCTGGTCGCGTGGAACAGGATTATCTTTCCCGATGGCTCTTCCATCACCCTCGGCATTATGCCCGGTACGGATGTAGGCGGTTATGCCGGTTACACCGGAGATGTGGACAACCATTATCTGCGTATCTTCGGATCTTCTGCCATCATGAGCATGGTCAGCGGCGGCACGGCCTACGCCATGGACAAATTCAATAAAAGTTCATCCTCAAACAACAATCCGTCCCTTCAGGATGAACTGGGTTCGGCTCTTTCCAGCCAGCTCGGCCAGTCTACCCTCTCTTTGCTGCAAAGCAACATGAGCATCAAACCGGCCATCAGCACCGCGCCGGGTAAGCGATTCAACATGGTGGTCACCAAGGACATCGTTTTTGCCCGCCCCTATACCCCGTATCGGAGCTGATTATGAGCAGGAATGTTTATGGCCTTGGCAAAAAGGCTGACTCCAAAAGTTGGATTTATCAGCTGACAATCATGTTTGTAATTGCGTTAGCCGCCATGGGCTATGCCACGCAGCAAATTGCGGAGATTTTCGGCTATCATAAAAATCTTGGGATGCCCGTTTATAAGAACTTCTACTGGCCATGGATGTTCTTTAGGTGGCTTCCCCTGCTGCCGTCCGGCAAATATCTGGATAAAATCATATCCGATGCCCAGCTCGTCTTTGCCATCCCTTTGATGCTTCAGATCAGCTTTCTGCTGCTCTTTGCCCAAAAGCCTAAAGGAGTAAAGGACATCCATGGAACCGCCCACTGGGCCGATAAAAAGGAAATCAAACAGGCTGGATTACTCGGCGGTTCCGGGGTCTATGTGGGCGGCTGGCAGAACAAGAAAGTCCTGCGCTATCTGCGCCACAGCGGCCCCGAACACATAATGGCCTTTGCCCCAACCCGTTCAGGTAAGGGAGTTGGTCTGGTACTGCCGACCCTTCTTTCATGGGAAGGAAGTACTATTGTTCTGGACATCAAGGGTGAAAACTGGGCTTTGACCTCCGGCTGGCGCAAGGCGCAGGGCCACAAGGTCATGAGGTTTGACCCTACGGATGCCACTGGCAACGCAGCACGTTACAATCCGCTTTCCGAAATTCGTCTTGGCGGACCGCACGCCATCCCCGATGCCCAGAACATTGCCAGCATGATTGTCGACCCGGACGGCAAGGGCCTCAAGGATTACTGGAACAAAGCCGCTTTTTCCTTCCTCGGCGGAACCATCCTGCATTGCCTGATTCTTTACCGGATCAGGGAAGATCGGCACGCCACACTCAACGATCTTTCACTCATGCTTGCTGACGAGGAACGTGATATTTCCGCTTTGTTTGAGGAGATGCTCACCGACAAGCATGACAAATATCTGCGTGAACTCTTCGGTGATGCAATGGACGAAAATTCAATCATTGCTATCAAGAAATTCATCTCCGCCGCTGCCCGTGAAATGCTCAACAAAGCCGAGGCCGAGCTTTCCGGGGTTGTCTCCACTGCCGTAGCAAACATGGCCCTTTATCGTGATCCGGTGGTCAGCCGGGCCACTTCCGGCTGTGACTTCCGCATCAAGGATTTGATGAACACTGAGGAACCAGTTTCGCTTTATCTGGTGATCCGGCCCTCAGATATTGACCGTTTGCGTCCGCTGGTACGCCTGATCTTGAACATCGTTCTGCGCCGCCTCACTGAGAATATGGAATTTGAAAACGGGCAGGCTAAAGCCGGATACCGCCACCGTCTGCTGCTCATGCTTGATGAATTCACCTCACTGGGCAAGATGGAAATCTTTGAACGCGCTCTGGCCTTCATGGCCGGGTACGGAATCAAGGCCTACATCATTGTGCAGGATCTGGCTCAACTTCAGTCCGCTTACGGCAAGGAAGAATCGATCATGAGCAACTGCCATCTGCGTATCGCCTACGCACCCAACAAAATCGAAACCGCGCAGATCCTGTCCAAAATGACCGGCGAAGCAACCATAGTCCAAAAAAAGACTTCACTCTCCGGCACGCGCTCCGGGCATATGAACAAGGCCAATGTCAGCATTTCCGAAGCCAAGCGAGCCTTGCTCACTCCAGACGAATGCATGCGCCTACCCGGCGCGGAAAAGGACGGTAGCGGCGGGATTACCAAGGCCGGGGACATGCTCATATTCCCCGCCGGTTTCGCGCCTATCTACGGAATGCAAATCTTATTTTTCCTTGATCCTGAATTCCTTGAACGGTCGATGATCCCGGCCCCGGAGAAGTCCGATATCATCCATGTGTCCATATCTGAAGGCCCGGTAAAAACGAAGCCTACCGCTGAAGAATTAAGCGAGCAGATGGATGAACTCATTGAAGAAAATAGTCCCGATGAAAAACACGAATAGCCCTAAATCCTAAAAGAACTTTTAGAGATGCGGACATTGTCAACGCTGTCTATGTCCGCATTCCCGGCAAACATAAAGAAGAGATGACTCCGTCCTTGCGATTTCCAGAACCTATAACAGCACCTTACTTTTATGACTTCAGTGGCGAATAAAAACGAATTTTACAATTCCCTTTCCCCGACCGGCAAAAGGATCATTGCCGCCCTTATCCAGTCTGCACCGACAATGGAAAGGGAGTTTCCTTTTGTTCTTTCCAGCCTGCAACACACTGCTGGGTGTAGCAAATTAAGCGTCCTGCGCACTATTCCAAAAGGTGAGCGTGCCGGGCTGTTTGAACGCAAGAGCCACGAAGCAGGCCGCAGACACGGAAGTATTCTCACCCTGAATAAAGAACGCTGCGAGCGGTTTCTTAAGCTGCATACCGAAGAATACGGTCAGTCACCTGTTACCAAAGATGAAAGATATCAAGAGCATGGTGTTACCAATGCTGACAGGTATCCCGATACCATTGGTAACAGCCATGACCGGAAGGACCGGGACGCCTTCCAATCCTTGAATCTGGAGGACAATGCCGACCTGCTCTTTTCCCGCTTATCCGATCAGGGCAAACGTGTTTTCGGTATCATCTCAGGGCTTGCTGACCATGCCGAGAATGATGAAATTCCACTTGTAATTCAGTCCGTTGCCAGAGAAGCATTTTGCAGCGAAGTGACCGCACGGAGGGTAATCAAACAGGGCCATGAAAACGGATTTTATACCAAAAGTCTGCACGAACGCGGGCCCCGTTTCGGTATCATTCTTAAGCTGAATGCCAAGCCTATGAAACGTATGAAGGAGCTGTTGCAAGCCTTTCCCGTGCAGGCTGATACCGAAAATGCTTGCAAAGCTGATCGGTATCAATCCGGTGTTATCAAACATGATCGGTATATTGATCGTAATGATACCGATCTTGATACCAAGCGGGACCGGTATCCGTTTTCCGCTATTGCCGATCATGTAAAACAGGCTGTTACCCCTTGCAATTCAAGGGCTGACAGCAATTCCGAATCGCAATCTGAAACCAATGGAGATCGGTATCAAGACCTCCTCTTATTAGATAGACAGAAAAGAAATCTATCTGGTTTTAAAGAAAATGAATTATGGGCGCGAAGACTGCTGTCCCTCAGCGCGGACGATTTTGAAATTCTCTGGCCCAGACTCCATGCCGAAAAATTCGGCCCGAATCAAATTCGTCAGATTGTTCAGCATCGGCTGCCAGTAGACGAAAGCGTTGCTGACATCGAGAACTCACTCCATGCCGTTGAATGGGAACTGGAACACGACACTTTCCCCGAAGCCCACAAAGGTCCGTGCAATTATCTTTTTGCCACCCTGAAAAGCAAAGGCACATGGCGTAAGCCGGTGGGATTCCAGACTCCAAACGAGCAAATTCTTGCCAACATGGAGAAAGAAAAAACAGTAATCCGCAAGATAGAAAAGCTGGAAAAGCAGCAAACGAAAGAAGCGAAACTGGCCGGGCAGGATGAAAAATTTGAAAAATGGCTCGCTGCGCAGACACCTGAAGAGCTGACCCAAATAGACGGACGCTGCTGTCCAACGCCCCCTAAAACGGACCAATCCAAACGCACATGGCGCAAGTTTTACTGGAATAAAAATATCAACAGGAAGGCGGCATGAAAAACTTCCTGCTGATCTCTTTCTGCTGTCATGCGCTGACACTTGTTTTCCTGCTGCACTCTGCCGGGTATCGGATCAACCTGACCGATTCCATGGCCCATGGCGTCTATCAAATCGTTCCCGGCAAACCTATGCGCGGGGACCTGATCACCTTCAGCCTCGATGAACAGAATCCATATTTCAGCATCGCCCTAGAGCGTCATTATCTGGGCTGGAACAACAGGCCGTTGCTCAAGGTTTTGGTCGGTCTTCCCGGCGACACTCTCCAGATCGACAAAGAAGGCATCAGTATCAATTCCGAGCTGCTGCCGCGCAGCAAAGCCAAGCCTACCGACCGACACGGCAAGCCTTTACCAATTTTCCTGAACTCAACAGTTATTCCCTCCGGCAAATGTCTGGCCCTGTCCACTCATTCCGAAAACAGCTTTGATGGCCGTTACTTCGGGCTGGTCGATCTTGACCGGTTGCAGAGGGTTGTACCTGTTTTAACCATCAGGCTGTTCAAAAACAAATCGCCGTTTTTCAACAGCCTGACAAATTAGGAGGATAGATTATGCGTTTATTCATAGCGGAAAAACGGGATGTGGCGGAAGCCATATCTCAAGCTCTCGGCGGTCCTGCCAGACCGACCGGAGCGGCTTTCCATGTCAACGACGACCGTATCACATGGCTCTGGGGGCATTTGCTGCGGCTTACTGATCCTGAAGAACACGATGAGCGTTACAAGCTCTGGGATCTCAAAACACTGCCTATGAAATGGCCGGTCAGCTATGTCCCGGAAAAAAAGCACGCCGCCCATTTGAAAAAAATCATCGAAATGGCCCATCAGGCAGACGAGCTGGTCAACGCAGGCGACCCGGACCCTGAAGGTCAGCGGTTGGTGGATGAGGTTATCGAGTTTGCCGGATTAACAGGCAAGCCGACCAAACGAATTCTGATTAACGACAACAACAGTCCGGCAATCCTTAAGGCCCTGAAGGACATGAAAGACAACCGCAGGTTTCACGGGCTGTCCATGTCCGCTCTGGCCCGTGCGGTCTGCGACCAGCGAGTCGGATACAACCTGACCCGCTGCTATTCCACTATGGCCCAGAAAAAAGGCTATCAGGGTGTCCTTTCCGTGGGCCGGGTCCAGACTCCAATTATGGGGCTGGTAGTTGCCCGTGACCGCGCCCATGAAGGGCACGAAAAGCAGGCATACCACATCGTCAAAGCCCGGATAGCTCTGACGGATCAGGTTGTGGAAGTGGAATTTGTTCCAGCGGAAGATGCGCCCGTGGACGCCAAAGGGCGGGTCATTGAGGCTGAATTTGCCAGCAAAATTGTCAGCAATATTAAAGGCAAACCGGCAACAACCCTTTCTGCACAGACCACTGAGCGCAAGAACGATCCTCCATTGCCGTACAACCTGCTGGCTTTGCAGGCCGATGCCGCCGGACTCTGGAGCTACAAGCCCAAAAAGGTTTTGGAAATCACTCAGCGGCTGCGCGACCAGCACAAGGCCATCACCTACAACCGCAGTGATTGCCGTTACCTCAATGACGAGCGGCACGCGGAAGCTGCGGAGCTATTGCTGTCCCTGACTCCGCCCTTCGGGGATATGGCCGAATACGCCACACCCAAGCTCAAATCCAAGGCTTTCAACTCCAAAAAAGTTACCGCGCACCATGCCATCATTCCGACCATGAACGTGCCGCAGCTCGACAAACTCACACAGGATGAACGGCGCATTTATGAGCTGATCGCCAAGCTTTACATTGCCCAGTTCTATCCCCCGGCGGAGTTTGTAAGCACCAAAGTTGAACTTGAAATTGCCGGTCACACTTTCAAGGCTGAAGGCAGAGTGAACAGCTCGCCGGGCTGGAGGATGCTGGATGAGCTGGCCCTCAAGGAATACGAAAAGGCAGAACGGCAACCGAAGCTGTACCGGCTTCAGCAGGGAGATTCAGGTCCGGCGGAATCCGCCGAATCTGTGCAGGCTTTCACCAAGCCTCCGGCACGTTACACCATGAAAACACTGCTCAAAGAACTGACCTCAGTCGCAAAGTACGTGACCGACCCGGAAATCAAAAAGCTGCTCTTGGACAAAGACAGCGACAAGCAGGATGAAGCCGGTGGAATCGGAACCCCGGCCACCCGTGATGCTCATATCGACACGCTCTTCAGGCGCGGCTTTCTGGGTGAGGATGGAAAAAAAGTAGTCAGCACCGAACTGGGCCGTAATTTCCATGATGCCCTGCCGGAATTCGCTGTTAAGCCGGACATGACCGCGCTCTGGCATGAGAAGCAAAAGCAGATTGAAGCCGGAGAACTGAATCACCTCAAGTTCATTGAGGAGGTGGACAATTCGGTTGCTAGGGAGATTAAGCGCGTTAAACGCGAAGGGCTGAATATCAAGATTCAAGGTGTGCAATGCCCCAAATGCAAAACCGGAATTCTGCGAGCACGCAAAGGCAAAACAAAATTCTGGGGCTGCTCAAATTACCCCGACTGCAAAGCAACCTTCCCCGATAAATCCGGCAAGCCTGATCTCAAGGCCAAGCCTGCCAAGAAAATGGCCCCATCCACGGAACACACCTGCCCGGATTGCGGCAAGGGTCTGATTCGTAGGCCAGCCAAGCGCAAAGGGTTGTTCTGGTGGGGTTGCAGCGGATTCCCGGATTGCAAATTCCGTTGCTTTGACGAGAAAGGAAAACCCAAACTTGAAAATTAAACCAAGGAGTAAAAATGTACACAAACAATGAAATCAAAAAACATATGGACGCACAGGCCCGGCAGATTGACCGGGAACTGAGCGAAAACCCCGGCGCGGCCATGGAAGTGGATCAGGAACTGGCCGATCATATGGGGGCTTTTGAAGAAACCGCGCTCAGCCTTGAAGATGCGCAGGACGCTTGTTTCGATCCTTTTGAGGAGGCAGAATAGCCATGGCGAAAGACAAAACTCCATACTATCAACGGTTTGCTGAAGAAGTCATTGAGAAGCTGAAGGACGGGACAGCCCCATGGATCAAGCCTTGGAAAGCCGGTGAATATAAGCCTGCTTTCAACCCGGTTTCCGGTACTGTGTACCGTGGAATTAACCAGCTCATGCTCGGTTTGGATGATCTGAATGACCCCAGATTCATAACCTACAGGCAGGCAGAGTCCAAAGGCTGGCAGGTCCGCAAGGGCTCAACATCCCGGTCCATTGTTTTCTGGCAGATGTCCCGCCAGATCGCGCTCAAGGATGATGAGAACAAGAACATTCTGGATGATGACGGCAACGCCCAGACGCAGACGGTCATGCTCGCAAAGCCGATTATCCGCTTCTCCAATGTCTTCCACGCCAGCCAGATTGACGGAATCCCGGAATGGGATGGCCGGGAAATCACATGGAACCCGGATGACCGGGCCGAAGTCATTCTCAATAACTCCGGGGCCAGCATCACCCATGACCAGCGTAACAAGGCATTTTACAGGCCATCCTCAGATGAGATTCATCTTCCGCCGCACGCCGCCTTTGGAAACTCTGATCAGTATTACAGCACGGCTTTGCACGAGCTGGGGCACTGGACCGGCCATGAATCGCGCCTTGACCGTGAATTCGGGCCTTTCGGTTCCGAAATTTACGCGAAAGAGGAGCTGCGTGCCGAAATTGCAAGCTGGATGATCAGCGCGGAACTCGGCCTTAGCCATGACCCCGGCCAGCATCTCAGTTACGTTGAAAACTGGGTCAAAGTGCTTGAGGAAGACCCCTTTGAAATTATCCGGGCCTGCCAGAGTGCGGAAAAGATCAAGGATTACACGCTGGATTTTGAAAAGGAACGCAGCCTGCAAAAAGCAAAGGAAGAAGGAATCTCAATCTCCGCCTCGGATAAGGCCAATCTTGAGCAACGGGAATCAATGTACGGAGTCCCGGCAAACGGTAAGACATATCTCAAAGTCCCGTTCTCTGAAAAGAATGAAGCTAAAAACCATGGGGCCAAGTGGGATAAGGGCAAGAAAATGTGGTTCGCTCCTGAAGGCACAGACCTTGAACAGCTCGCCCGTTGGATGCCCGGTTCAAAATCACAGGCTCCGGCCAAAGAATCTAAACAACAGAAAGAGGCCACAGTGAAAAATATAGCAATGAAAAAGACTTACCTGAACGTGCCGTATAAACAGAAATGGCTTGCCAAGAAGCACGGAGCACGCTGGGACAAGTCCGCAAAGCTCTGGTTTGCCCCCACTGGCACTGATCTTGGACCACTGGCTCAATGGTTGCCTAAGGAAAAGATCATCGCGCCGGAAACAAACGCGGTTCAGGAGTTCGCCAAGGCCATACAGGAAGCCGGGCTTGATCTTCAGGGCCAGATGCCGATCATGGACGGAACACTACACCGCGTGCCAGTAATAGACGGCAAGCTCAATTCAAAAGACGGCGCATACAAAGGCTTCCTTGACGGCCACCCCGCCGGTTTCATCCAGAACCACAAAACCGGCCTGAAAATGAATTGGAAAGCAGAAGGCACCGAGCTGACCGAAGAACAGAAAGTACAGCTCAAAGCGCAGGCCGCCCAAAAAAAACAGGAACGTGAAAGGGCCCTCGCCGAGCAACGCGAAAAAGCCTCAAAACGTTCCTATGCCAAGTGGACCAACGCTCAATGGGCCACCAAACAACAGGAATACCTGAGCAAGAAAGGAGTTCCCAACTACGCGGTGAAGGTAAACGAACGCGGGGATCTGCTTGTGCCGGGCCGTAACGTTGAAGGCCATATCCACACCCTGCAAACCATCACCTCGGACGGTAAACTATTCGAAAAAGGCGGCCTAAAAGTAGGCATGTTCCACACCATTGACCCCGGCGAAAAGATCGCCAAAGGCGGGCCGATCCTCGTTGCCGAAGGCTACGCCACGGCTGCCAGCGCACACATGGCAAGCAATATGCCCACTGTCGCAGCGTTCGACGCTTCCAATCTCGAACCGGTCGCTAAAGCCCTGAAAGCCAAATACCCCAAAAGCACCATCGTGCTGGTCAGCGACAACGACCATCACCTCAAAAACAATGTCGGGGTAGAAAAGGCAGAAGCCGCAGCCAAAGCCGTCGGTGGCTTGCTGGTAACGCCCAAGTTCAGCGAGGACGAAAAAACGCAAGGCCTATCCGACTTCAATGATCTGCACCAGTCTCGCGGGATAGGAGAAGTACAGAAGAAACTCTCCCAGACTATCAAGATGGCAAAATCCATGAAGGCTGGGGAATTGCCTTTGGCTATGGCAATGTAAGGATTAATCAGATGGGCTCTGAGGGGGGACCATTTAGAATGGCTGAGACTGCAATTATTACCAATTGACAAAATCTATTTGTATTTGTACCTATGATTTAAATTGAGATTCAATCTCAAACTCAACAAAAAAAACCACGAGCAACAACCATGAATACATTCCCCGAAAATTCAAAATATTCTTTCCCCGAAGTGGAAATGAAACAGAAGAAAACCAAAACAAAAAAATTCCGCCAGTGTAAGGACTGTCCCCTGCAGCCCAGCACAACCAAGACTGTTTCCAAGGTCGGCATGGTTGCTACCCTTGGTGCTTCCGCAGCATCGGGCATACTTAAATTCAGGGCTGCCAGACCCTTGCACCTTTGGGCTTCGGTTGCTTTCCTCGGCTTTACTGCCGTACACTGGGCGGTTTCGGCCAGACCGGCAAGACCTGCAAAATAACAAGGCACACGCTGTTCAGTGAGCTATTTCCTTAGAAATTTCATTCATAATCACGACTTCCAGGCTCCAATGCGCTGATTTCATCTGCGCTGTGAATGATTTTGTTGCTATACCTCCGAGTTCGCCCTCTTCATTTTAATTCTTATCTATCATTTATAATAAACCCGTGACAATGACTTGGAATTTCATTATCAACTTCATGTTCGGCTTTTAATACATTATTTATAATTATACGCCGCAATGATACTGCGAGCTTTTGTAAACTATAGCCGGACAAGACAAACCTTATTTAATTGAACAAATCGAGTCCCCCATTGAAAATGAATATCACGTTCTTGATTTGTATAAAAACCAAATATGACTATTAAAATTAGTTGGGATTAACTGTGAAACAAAATATTGTATTACGACACTCTACTCGCGGCAGAGTAAGATTCAACATTCGCAGTCTCGTTAGAAATGAGCACCTTGCCGGTAATATTGATCTGGAACTAGGCAGGACCGGGTATGTTGAAAATGTACGCACCAATATCCGCTGCGGAAGCCTCGTCATCCGTTTCAAGGCAGATAAAACCAGCGTGGAACAACTCTTCGCGTTCCTTAATAAGCTGCTCGGCTCGGCTGAAATAAACAGACCGCTGGGCATCGGCGGTCCCGCTTGTGCTTCCGACCTCTGCGAATGCAACGCCTGTGAAGTGACCCATGCCGGATGCAATCCGGTAAAATCAGCTTTCAGACGATTTGTGGCTGTCAGTGCCGTTATGGGTGTTGTCTTTGTACGCACATCGATTCTGGGGCTGACTGTGGCTGAAACTGCGCTCAGCCCTCTGGGCATCATCGCCATGGGGCTTTCGCTGCCGCTCTTTAAAAAAGCATACGACCAGTTGAAAAAGAAACGGTTCACCCTTGAAGCCTTCCTTGGAGCCAGCTGTGTTGCCGCTGTTGCAGCCGGGGAAGCCCTGACCGCCTTTGAAGTACTCTGGATCAACTCCGGTGCCGAACTGGTCAAGGCCTGGATTACCGAACGTTCCCGCAAATCCATCAGCAGTATTCTGGAAGTAACATCCCATCACACCTTCGTTCTGGTGGATGGCGTGGAGGTTGAAAGGGAAGTAAAGGACCTGCGCAAAGGCGATATTGTCGTCCTGCACACCAGCGAAAAGGTCTGCGTGGACGGCGAAATCATCGACGGCGAAGCTCTTATGGACGAATCCCCCATTTCCGGACGTTCGGACTTCGTGCCCCGCACAGTGGGCGATGAAGTTCTGGCCGGAACCTTTGTCCGTCAGGGTGTTATTTATGTGCGGGCCAATGAAGTAGGTGACAGGACCTACCTCTCAAGGGTTCTGAAAATGGTTGAAGATTCGCTGGAAAACCGCGCCCCCATTGAAGGTGTCGCCGACCAACTGGCCGCCAACCTTATCAAAGTGGGCTTTGTAACCACTGCGGGAACATGGCTGCTGACCGGAAGCCTCTACCGGGCATTCACCGTGCTGCTTGTCATGGCCTGCCCCTGTGCAACTGTTCTGGCGGCTTCCACTGCGGTATCCGCAGCAATCAGCGCGGCTGCCAAGCGCAACATTTTAATCAAAGGCGGACGTTACCTTGAAGAGGTCGGTAAAACCGATACCGTCTGCTTTGACAAGACAGGAACCCTGACCACCAACGAACCGGTGCTGACTAAGATTGTTCCTTTGAACGGCTCAAACGAACAGCGCATCCTGCAAATGTCTGTTTCAGTGGAAATGCACAACCATCATCCGCTGGCACAGGCCATTAAAATGGAAGCCGACGCCCGCGAGATCGCGCCTGAAGAACATTCGGTCTGCGAATATTTTCTGGGCATGGGCATGCGTGCGGAAGTCAGCGACAACGATATTCTGGTCGGTAACCGCAAGCTCATGGATAAACATGAGGTGGAAATTGCGGATGCGGCCAAAAAAGCCGCTCCCCTGCGCAGACAGGGCCGCACAGTGCTCTTCGTAGCAGAAAGCAAAAAAATCATCGGGTTGCTGGCCTTCGACAACCTGATCAGGCCCGAAAGCACAGAGGTGGTACAGCAACTGAAACACAACGGTGCCGAAAATATTGTTCTCATTACCGGGGATGAACCGAACACTGCCAAAGAGCTTTCCAAGCGTCTGGGCATCCCCACGGTTCATGCCTCGGTAATGCCTGAAGACAAGGCAAATATTGTCGATGAAATGCAGGCCGGAGGCGCAGCAGTACTCATGGTCGGCGACGGCGTGAATGACGCTCTTGCCCTGACCCACGCAAACGTAGGTGTTGCCATGGGTGCCGGGGGAAGCGAAGTCGCCATTGAAGCGGCGGACATCGCTCTGGTCAATGACGACCTGAACGGACTAGTCTACGTTCAGTCTTTAAGCCAACAGACTTTGAAAGTGGTTCACCAGAACTTCTGGATCGCCACCGGATCCAACCTTATGGGTGTCGTTTTCGGTGCCATGGGCATGCTGACCCCTATCATGGCTGGTATGATCCACATTGGACATTCTCTGGGAGTACTGGCAAACTCAGCACGGTTGCTGCGCTACGAACCGCCGACACTGGCAATAGAAGCAACTCCAATAGAAGTAACTCCAAAGGAGCAACCGACATAATGGATTTTCAATTGTTGATGGAACTCCGGGATTACCTGACGATAAAACATCATGTTCCCGGACGCATCCGCATAAAATTAGCTGCAAAACTGCTGGCTGATCCAAGAACTAAAAAGCTAAAAGAGGAGGCAGGGGAAACCCCGCCTCCTTGTATTATTAGCAGCAAGTTCAACTTTTTTACCCGCAACGCTGTCATTGAGTACGACCCGGAAGTAATTATCCCGGAAAAACTGCATGAGGCGTTGACCACCGACGACCCGGAAAGATTTCAGGAACTGGCTGCGGAATTTGAATCAATCATGACCGCATAACCATCGTTTAATAAAGGAGACTAAAAAATGGAAGACACCAGACAGGCCTATGTCGCCCCCGGCGATTCCGCTGAGAATGCTCAGGCCCAGCCCAGTGTCCAGCAGGCCGCACCACAGCAACCGGTTCAGCCGCAACAGGCTGCCCCGCAAATGAATGCTGCACAGCCCCAGATGACTGCCCCCCAGCAGCCCTCTGCCCAGTACGCTCAGCCCGCCATGGGCTCAGTGCAGTATGCCCAGCCGCAGGCCGGGGGATTTTACCAGTATGTGCCCGGAGCAGGATTCGTGCAGGTTCAGCCGATGCAGCAGCCAACGCAGCAACCAGCACAACAGCCCGCGCCGACCATGCAGGCAGCCCAGACATTTCAGCCCGATTTAAACGCTCAGGCTGCCCCCGAAACCGCCCAGGCTAAAGTTGACCAGAACAAGCTCGGCCAGATGTACGGCGTAATGACCGACATCATGAACGGTGAGGCCGATCCCGAAAAAATAATGTCTCTGTTTCAGGATACTGACGGTGATTTCTGGAAAGGGGCCATTGTCGGTGCCGCAGTAGGCTTTCTGGCCAGCAATGAATCAGTACGCGGTGCAGTGGCCGGAGTAGTCGGTTCCATGCTCGGCGGAGAAAAAGATCCCGAAGGCCCGCAGGTTACCGTACCCACTGATACTGAAAAAGACTCTTAATCTATAAATATCCGTTTCTAATTTGAAGGATTTTAACATGGCACAACAAAACAACGACAAAACAACCCTGCTCCAGACAACCCTCGGCACCGCATTCCTCGGTGCAATCATCGGCGGCACCGGAGCGGCTGCAAAAGCAATCCGTGAAGTAAGCAACGAGCAGAAAAGCAAAGAGGAAGCTGTAATTGACGTTGCCAAGGAAGCCGGAGCAACAGCTGTTGCGGCGGGCATATCCGCTGCGGCAGTCGGTGCTCTTAAACTCGGCCCGGTCCTATCCACAGTAGGCATCATTGCCGTGGCAACCGGAACAAAATACGCCATGGACAGCGTACTCAAGCCTGCTGAAGCTCTTGCGGAAGTGAAGACTCCGGCCAAGAAAAAGCATGCTCCTCTGGTTATGGAACCTAAGACCAAACCGAAGAAAAAACATGCGCCTCTGGTTATGGAATCCAAAGACGAAAAACCCAAGAAGACTACTGCTAAAAAAGATACAGCTGAAAAAGAAACCACCAAGAAGACAGCAACCCGAAAAGCAGCACCTAAGAAAACTACTACAAAAAAAACAGCCACCCAAAAGACTGAAGCACCCAAGACTGACTCCGGCAAAACCGAAACCACTGAAAAATAGCGGACAAACGCAAGGAATAAAAAAGTGAACGACTATATTAACCAGCCCCAGCCCGGCACTTCTCCCGACGAAACCGTTACCCAGTCCAGCACCGAGAATTTCGTTGTGCAGCAACCTACCCAGACCGCAGTAACCACCGCCCCGGTAACTGCTCCGGCAACTACTGATTCCTCCCTGACTTCATGGGTAAATGTAACCAACACAGACTATCTCAAAGGACTGGCTCTCGGCGCAGGTATCGCCCTTGTTGCAACCAACCCAACCGTGCAGAAAGCAGTGGTCTCCGGTACTGTCAAACTCTGGGCTGCCCTTCAGGGGGGAGTTGAAGAGCTGAAAGAACAGGTTCAGGACGCAAAAGCGGAAATCAGCCAGCAGGATTAGTGCGGCTTTTTAAGCCAATCACTACAAGACTGAACCAACATTCACTTTATGCATTAAATACTCGAATTTGATGCACGCTATCTTTGCGGAGAAAAAAAATGACCGTGAAAGCGGAACAAAAGAAAAAAGCCTTCACCATTGCTCATGAGGTCAAGAAAAGAATCCGGCTGCGCAGCCGCAGGCTTTTCGATCCCTCGCTGGACCTCAATTATCTTGAAGCAATGGCTGAAAACCTTCCCGGCGTATCCAGTGTCAGGACCAATAAGTGGGGTTCGAGCATTGTGATTGAATATGACGGCAACCGGAAAAACCGGGAACGCATCCTCAATCTGCTCGAAAACATTCCCATGGAAGCATACATGCCCGGAGGAACGCATTCCGAAAAAGTTTCCCTACCCACAGTGGCAGCGCAAGGGGCTACAGCAGCACTCACTCCCTTCATGCCCCCCGAAGCAGCAGCTCCGGCCAGTTGGCTCATGGGCATGCCGACTATGCTCGAAGGTCTACATACCCTGCTTTATGACGGCGTAAAAGTTGAAGTGCTCGATGCTTCGGCAGTAGCCTTTTCCCTGCTTAGACAGGACTATTTTACGGCCAACGCCATTGTGGCCATGCTCGGCCTTGGTTCCTACATGGAAGGACTGGCCGAGAAAAAATCAGACGACCTGCTCAAAAGCCTACTCCGTCCGCAAGTGGAGATGGTCTGGGTTGAGCGCGATGCGCAGGAAGTCCAGATTGAATTCACTGAACTGGTCGTCGGCGATCTGGTCATCTGCGGTTCCGGGGAACTGATCCCTGTGGACGGCGTGGTTGTCGACGGTGACGCCGCCCTGAACCAGAGTTCTATTACCGGGGAATCCCTGCCTGTTGCCGTTACCGAAGGAGACGAAGTCCTTTCTGGAGCGGTTGTTGAAGACGGACGCATCAAAATCTCGGCCAGCAACGTCGGCGGCGAAACCAGCATGGCCCGCATCGGAAGATTTCTTGAAAACTCCCTGCGCACCCAGTCCACCTCCCAGAAAAAAAGCGACGAACTGGCCGATAAACTGGTGCCCATCACCTTCGGGCTCGGTCTGGGGCTCTTCGCCCTGACCCGCGACATCACCCGTGCGGCATCTGTGCTTACCGTTGACTATTCCTGCGCCATCAAGCTAGCCTCACCTGTGGCTGTAAAAACAGGCATGCATGCGGCAGGACACAGCGGAGTGCTGCTCAAAGGTGCGCAGGCACTGGACAACCTGGCCCGCATCGATACTATTGTCTTTGACAAAACCGGAACCCTGACCAGAGGCGACTTGCAGGTTGCCGACATTATGCCCCAGCCGGGCATGTCAGCAGAAGAACTGCTCGCACTGGCCGCCGGAGCGGAAGAACACTACTCCCACCCGGTAGCCCGCGCAGTTGTGGCTGAAGCCAAAGCCCGCGAACTGGAACTGCCGCCCATCAGTCAGGTCGACTTTATCGTCGCCCACGGCGTTTCTGCCTATGTTGATGGGAAACAGGTTCTGGTGGGCAGCCGCCATTTCCTTGAAGACGACGAAGGCGTGGACTGCTCCGACGTGGAGGATGAAGGCAAGAAGCTCCGCTCCACCGGAAATTCTTTGCTCTATGTTGCCCGCTCAGGAAAACTGCTTGGGCTGATAGCCCTGCGCGACGAACTGCGCGAAGAAGCCTCTGAGGCCATGGCAATGCTCAAAGAGCGTGGCATCAAAAAAATTGTCATGCTCACCGGGGACCATCAGGATACAGCCAAAGCAATTGCCGCCGAACTGGACTGTATTGATGAAGTGCACTGGGAACTCAAACCCGAAGACAAGGCCGATCTGGTCAAGCAGCTTCAGGAATCCGGCGATTTCCTCGCCTTTGCCGGAGACGGGGTCAACGATGCCCCGGCACTGGTTTCCGCCGATGTGGGTATCTGCATGCCCGGCGGTGCGGACCTTGCCCGCGAATCCGCACAGGTGGTCCTACTTGAAGACGACCTGCGCATTCTGGCCGTGGCCCGCGATGTAGCCGAAAACACCCAGCATGTGTTAAAAAGATGTTTTCAGGCCGCAGTGGGCATCAACTCCGCAGTTCTCGTCGGAGCCACCACCGGAAAACTTTCCCCGGTTGTCTCCGCCTTCCTGCACAACGCCAGCACACTGGGCATTCTGGGCTACGCAGCCACAGCAGGCCGCAAGAAACCGGCTTCCGCAGACCTGATTCCCTCTGCCGCAACTCAGGAGAAGAACTAATGTATACAAGCTTATTCAATGCCCCCACCGGGGTTCCGCTCAAAATATCACGTATAAACGATGAAGATCTGGAAGCCCGCATGGGCCGCATGGGGCTTTTCATCGGCGGGGAAATCACCCGCCTTGATGAAGAGGTAGCCCTGCAGACCATCCGGGTCAAAGGTCCCAAGGGTGAAGTTGTCCTTGGCGGAGGCATGGGTGGTAAAGTTATTGCCCACCTTGATGACGGACGCATGGTTCCCCTGCTGGAAATGAAACCCGGCGAAACAGGACATGTGGAATGCGTCACCGCCGGAGGTCCCCTGCGTGAAGGCATGGAAGCCCTAGGCCTGAAGGATGACGATAACATTGAAATGATCCGCATCCTGCCGCCCATGGAATTTGTCGCCGTGATCGAAGGACGCGGGCGCATCCGCCTTGCCGAAGGCATGGCCGCCAAAATTCTCGGACACATGGGCGATATTGAATGCCAGTTCGCCAATGCCCAGGCCGGGGTTGATTTTGTGGTCGACAAAATCATCGGCGGCAAACGCGCACAGCGGGCCATCGGTTCCCTTGAAATCACCCCCGGACTGACCCTGCGTCTGGAATCCGTGGAAAAAGCCCCCAGCTACCAGATGACCGGACGCAGTCGCTGCGTCATCAACACCCATGAAGGGTTGCGTTTGTTCCTGCGCCACGACCAGTCGGACATGGTCATCGTCACCTATGACGATGAAGACGAGACCGGGGAAGAAGCATAAATGAGCACAGCAAAAGCTCACGGACCGCGCATAGTCCATGAGACTGCCAAAAGAATCCGCTTCAAATGGTCCAAACTTCTCAGCCCGGAACTTGACCCGGATTATCTGGAGGCGTGGCTCAGCAACCTGCCCGGTGTGGATGCGGCAAGAATCAATCCCCCGGCCCGCAGTCTGGTCATTAAATATGATGGCACAACGGACAGCCGCGAACAGATTCTCGCCGGCTTTGAGCGCATTCCCAGTGATGCTTTCGGGAAAAAGGCACTTGCCAAGCGCAGGCGCAGATTGATTGACGCCGCCTTCAGCGCACATCTTGCCGCAGTCCTGCCCTTCGTGCCTCCGGCTGTACAGGCCCCTGTAGCCATTGCCATGGGCGGCCCGGTGGTGCTCAGCGGACTTGATTCCTTGATCAACGAAGGGCTTACGGCCCGTGTACTTGATATGACCACCATCGGAGCCAGTCTGCTCAGAACCGATTTCACCACCGCCGCTTCAATCGCGGCCATGGTGGTAGTCGGTGATTATCTGCGCACCATGACCGACGATAAATCCAACTCCCTGCTCAAAAGCCTGACCGCCGATCCGGTGGACAAGGTCTGGGTCAAACGGGACGGCAAAGAACAGGGCATCAGCTTCGATGAAGTCAAAATCGGAGATACAGTCCTTTGCGGCAACGGAGATCTGGTCGCTGTGGATGGAGTGGTCACAAAAGGTGAAGCCCTGCTCGATAAAAGTTCCATCACCGGGGAATCAACTCCGGTCATGGTCACTGCGGGTGATGAAATCATTTCGGGAAGCGTGGTTGTGGAAGGCAAGCTGGCGATTTCCGCCACACAGACCGGTGCCGACACCAGCATGGCCCGCATTGCCGAGTTCATGACCCGTGCATTGCAGGAACAATCCAAAGCCGAGAAACAAAGTGACCGCCTTGCCGATGCCCTCACTCCCATTACCCTCGGCCTTGGCGCGGCCCTTTACGCTGTCACCGGCGACATGGAACGGGCTCTGTCCGTGCTGACCATTGATTTCGCCTGCGCGGTAAAATTCCCCGCCCCGGTGGTCATCAAGACTTCCATGCACACCGCCGCCAAAGAGGGCATACTCTTTAAGAGCGGATCGGCCCTTGAATATCTGGCCGAGGTTGATGCCATCGTCTTTGACAAAACCGGAACCCTGACCAAAGGCGAACTGGCTATCACAGACATCGAACTCTGCGCCGATTATGATGAAGATGAATTCATCAGGCTGGCCTCGGCGGTCGAAGACCGTTACGGGCACCCTGTCGGTTTGGCTATCATCCGCAATGCCGAGGAACGGAATCTGACTCCCCGCCCGGCAACGGAAATCGATCTGACCATTGCCCACGGTGTCAGCGGCATGGTGGGTGGGAAACTGATCCGGGTCGGCAACCGCCATTTTATTGCTGATGATTGCGGGGTGGACTGCTCCGCTGTTTCCGAAAAAGCAGCAGAACTACGCGCTGAAGGCAAAACCCTTGTCTATGTTTCCGCTGGCGGAAAGCTGATCGGTATTGCCGCGCTCATGGACACCATTCGTGATGAAGCCGCAGAGATTGTTGAATCATTAAAGGAAAACGGCATCAAAAAAGTAATCATGCTTACCGGGGACCATAAAGGAACCGCCGATTTTTTCGCCGCGCAGTTCCCGCACGTGGATGAAATCAGGGCTGAACTGACCCCGGACAAAAAGACAGCCGAGGTAAAAAGACTTCAGGATGAAGGATACAAAGTCGCGGTAGTGGGTGACGGAGTAAATGATGCCCCGGCCTTCACTGTAGCGAACGTGGGAATCTGCATGTCCCAAAGTACCGGACTGGCCCGTGAATCCGCACAAATTGTCCTGACCAAGAATTCCCTGCACGGACTGCTTGATGCACGGAACATTTCACTGCGGGTTAATACCATCCTGAAGAACTGTTTCCGGGCCGGGGTGGGAGTCAATGTGGGACTCATGGGCGCAGCCACTGCCGGGCTGCTTAAGCCCACCGCAGCAGCAGCCCTGCATAACCTGAACACCTTCGCCATACTCGGCGCGGCCGCCTGGAGTTCATCCCGAAAAATATAGTTTGGATGCGCTTCGCGCTTTTTGATTGAAAGATTTCGCCTCCGGCGGCTTAAACCCTTTTAGTAGGGCTTCGCCAGCTTTTTATTCAAAGATAGTCTTAGCGAGCTACTTGCGAAGCATAACCAAAACGTCTTTTGGGAAGAGGGGATGGGGTCTGGGGAAGGGGAGAAACCCTTTTTGGGCGTTAGCAAAAGGTTTTCTCCCCTTCCCCAGCCGCCGGAGGCTTATCAAAAAAGCCCATGTTTCCGTGACCGGGAACATGGGCTTTTTGATCTTCATTTGAGGGACTGACTATTTACCGCGCTTGCCGCCGCCTTTTTTCGCGACAAGTCCGCCCTTTCTATGGGTATGGCGATGACGGTTTTTACCGCCGAATATCATGGGGACCAAAACAAGAGCCGAAACAGCTCCCAATGCAAAGGTAAACAGAGAATTCATAATCCCTCCCTGATCTATGCTTCAACCTCAGCTTCCGCCTTGGCGTCATTGATCATTTCTTTTACTTCGTTGGTTGCTTTCTGAAAAGTGTCAACGGTCCAGTCTTTAGCCTTGATACCGGCCTTGATGGTGGACTGGGTTGCTTTTTTAACTGTTTCAGATTTGGTGGCTGCGTATCCTACAACACCGCCAACAACAGTGCCAGCTGCAAAAATAGCTACTCTTCCGAGACTCATAACTTTCTCCTTACATTTAAGCTGAAACTTCTTCAGCGTTGGGTTCAACTTCAATTTTGGATTCGGGTTTAAAAGCGAATTTCTTGTCCCAAAGATGTTTGGTTCCGGCGGCCACGCCCACGATGCTGACTACTCCCAACAACCCGGTAAAACCTAGAATACCGGTCACCGCAACGCCCGCGGCTGTGGAAAGCCCGGTTCCAACCGCTTCTTTGCCGATGTCGGCTGCGGCTTCGCCTTTGGTCATTTCGCCATCGCTAATGCGTTTAATATCCTTGGCTGCTGCGACAGTAGCACCGACAACAGCACCCACAGTACCTGACGCGCTTACTGCGGCAGGGAGTAATACTCTGGAATCTACAGCCATAACGAAACTCCTTAAAACCCGGAAACCGGGGTTAGTTCAAAAAAGTGGACAAATCAAAATTTACTACATCAGCCAGCTCCACTGCTGTTTCCTGAAACTCATCCGCACTGTCACAAGTAAAAAGTTTGTGCATGAGTTGCGGATCAATAATTTCATCATCATACTGCATAGTCATGGAACGGGTCAGCGGATTGAATGATGTTTTATTGATTCCGGGCATATCCTGCCCCTTGGGCGGTCCGAAACCGTTCACCTTCACGTACTTTATTACCTTAGGATTGCCGATAACACCAAGGTCGAATTTGAGTTTCAGTTTTCCTGGAACATGGCTTCCTACGGTTATATGGTCACGAAGACCGAGCATGAGATCAAGATCCATCACATAACCCTCTGGGTAGCCTGATTTTTAAACATATCAACTACTTCCTTTTCAGTATATACAGAACCGTCAAAACGGACCACGAGTCCGGCGCAAAGCCTGTTTGCTCTGGCCCAGTGGATGCCTTCAATATCTTCAGCGTATTTTTCAAGACAGCTGGCAGTCTTGGCATTGCGCACAGCGGGAAGCTTAATTCTCACGCGGTGGGGCAAACTGTGTTTTACTCTAACTTTTTGCATAGCTAGACTCCTTAAATGGCAAATATTTTAAATCAGTTGTGGACAATTAATATAAGCCCATTATACGCCGCAAAATCTTTTAGTAAAACGTGGACAGTGAGTTCCATTTTCACGTGAGATCGAAATTGATATACATTACCAAATAGAACACATTTAAATTCAGACACTTACAAGAAACAAAGCAAAAAAAAGAAACCCTGTCTAAATATACAGGGTTATCTTCCATAATTTTTTTTAAATCTTTTTTGATATAATAAAATCAATTTCAGCGTCAACTCTTTCCAATAAGAGCCGAAAGATTACTCTTATACCACTTTAAAAGCTGCTCAAGAGGAACCGCTTCTTTTGAATAAACAAATTTATTCAACACTACCGCCCGCGCCCCGGAATCAGCGATAACCTTGGCTGCAGCTTCCCCCGGCTCCCAAGGGCAGATAACTACTTTGACTTCATCCTGTTTGATCAACGCACCGAGGTTCTGCGCATCACCTTCGGTCCAGTAATCTTCCTGCTTCAGGAAATGAAAATGCACATTGAGACCGAATTCATCAGCAAGATAAACATAACCGGCAGTCAACGCACCGAATTCATAGGACTCCAGATCAAGAAGTTTATCCTCGTACTCTGACCGCAGCTTGAACAAAGCAGCCTGTAATTTCTTCAAGTTCCCGTTAATCTTCTCTGCCTGATCCGGGTACATCCGGCCCAGATCATCAGCCACAATGGACGCCATGCGGGTCAGGTTGGCCGGACTGCGCCAAACGTAAGGAACATAATTTCCGTTAATTTCCGTGAGCGGCACCCCGGCACCGTATCCGTCAAGAGGCTTCCCGGCATCAATGTCCACAATACGGATATTTCCCCTTCTGGCCCACAGGTAAAGGGGATCAGCAGCCCAGACTGAAGTGACAGCAACTACAGCATCAGCTTTCGCGGCCCTGGCAAAAAATTTCTTTTGGTGCTTCTTGAAATAGGCTTTGTGTCCGCCCATGGAATAAGCTCCGGGCACCACGTTCTCAATATTAATATTAGTATCCTCGCAAAGCACTTCACAAAGCACCTGCGTGATATCGAGCGAGGTCAGCACAGTAGGCCTTTCTTCTGCCTGAACAACAGAAACTGCCCCGAATAAAAGCACCGCCAACAACAAAACAAACACTGATTTCTTCATTACGCACCAGCCTGTTTGAATGAACCGGAAACAGAGCGCAGGGCCGCAGTTCCGGCAAAAATAAACGAAGCCACAAGAATAATCGCACCACCGGAGGGAACCGGAATCTCGAACTGCATGGGAATAATAATCCCCAGAATGCAGCTGACAGTAGCAAACACAACACTGTAAAAAAAGAATCCCTTGATGGAACGGCTCACGTTACGCGCCGCCGCAGCCGGAATAATCAGCAAAGCTTCCACCAGCACCGCGCCGACAAGTTTCAAACAAGCCACGGTAATGACCGTGATCATGAGTACAAAGATATAATCGTAAAGCTTGGCGTTGATTCCCCGGACCATGGCCAGCGAGGGATTGAAGCTTGCCAGCAGCATACGGTTGTAGAGCGGAAAACCAATTCCGATACAAAGGGCGGCAATGATCAGCAGCACATTCATATCAGTATCGTTAACCGTCAGAATCGAACCGAAAAGGATATTATCCAGCACATGCATATTCACTTTACCAGTCACATAAAGCAGCACGCAGGCCCCCACCGCCAAGGATATGGAAAGAAAAACCCCGATGACCGTATCCTGAGTCATGCGGGTCCGATTGCGAGTATAGTTCATGGCCAGCGCGAAAATTATGCAAAACCCGAAAAGCGATGCATAGGGCGCGGTAACCGGCTCGCCCAGCAGGACCCCGATGGCGACCCCGGTCAAAGCGGCCTGCCCCACTGCCTGCGAGAAAAAAGCCAGCCGCTTAGCCACAACCATGGTTCCAATACCGCCCAAAAGCGGCCCGGCCATCAAAGCACAGATCAAAGCATTGACCACAAAAGCATACTGGAAAAATTCCGGCAGCAGTCCGGCTTTTCCCCATTCCATAAGAGGAAGACGCAGAAGATCGTATAATTGTTCCATTGTATATCCCGTAGACGATTTGGAATCCCAAACGGCGAAGCCCTAATAAAAGGTTTTGGGATTCTTAAACCCTTTTGCAAAAAAGGGTTTAAAGCCCCCGGCAGGGTCGCCGAAGGCATATTAGTTAGAAGAAAAAACAGTGAAGATGCGTTCCGCGGTCAGTTCCTGCTGTGGATCACCGGAGAAGAGGACATTCCTATTGATGCAGGTCACCCCGTGGGCCATGTCGCGCACAACCGCGAGATCGTGATGGATGATGAGCACGGTGGTCCCGGCTGCGGCAAGATCTTCAATGATCCCGTGCATGATTGCCGCGCCGGATTTATCCAGCCCGGTGGCCGGTTCATCGAGAATTAGCAACTTCGGGTCAGGCATCAGTGACTGGGCCAGCAGCACCCGCTGGCGTTCCCCACCGGAAAGTGACCCGAAGGGCCGTTCCATCTTTGCTTCCATGCCGACTCTTTTAAGGGCCAGCCGGACTTCCCTGCTGCGATCTTTTTTCATGCCCAAAAAAGCGGGCCGTGTTTTCTGGCCGACCATGGTCATGAAGTCGACCACGGTCATGGGCAGGGTATCGTCAAAATCAAGGGACTGCGGCACATAGCCCACTACTGCTTTGCCGTTCCAGCAAACAGTGATCTCTCCGCTGTGGGGCATCTGACCCAGCAGGCAACGCAGGAGTGAAGTCTTGCCGCCGCCATTGGGACCGATAATGCAATGGATGGAGCCGGACTGCACCGTGAAAGCAACCTTATCCAGAATAAGATTGCCGCCCAGCCTCAAACCAACATTTTCAAAATTGATGGATGGCCCTTTTTCTAAAGTGATTTCACTCTGCATTACTGCCCTTCCTTCAATTTCTGGGCATCCACCAGAGCATCGGTCAGGGCTTTCAGGTTCGCTTCTATGCCCTGCTCGAATCCTTCCTCAGTGTATTTGCCGTTGGTCAGGTGGGAGAGGTGGCGAATGCGAATTCCGGTTTCCTTGTGGATGGTATCCACATATTTGTCCGGGAAGGACATCTCGGTAAAGATCACGTCCACGCCCAGCCGTTTGATCTCGTCAATAGTCTTGGCAAGCTGGCTGGCGGTGGGCTTCAAGCCGTGCCCCGGCTCAATGACCGCAGTGACCTGCAATCCGAAATCCTGAAACAGGTAATCATAGCCGCCGTGTATGGTGGCGCAGCGGAATTCCATGCTCGGCAACCCTGTAATACGCTTCATGTAGCGGGCCTTGAGCTTTCTGAGCTTTCGGGCATAGTTGCGGGCATTCTTGCGGTAAAAGGCTGCGTTTTCGGGGTAAAGCTTCCCCAATTCCTTGGCGATGGTGTAGACCTGACGCACGGAAGCGGTGACTGAAACAAAGGTATGCGGGTTGACTATCTTGCGTCCGTCAAGAGTACCACTGACCGGGATGAGCGAGACATCCTTGTTGGCCATGATCAGGGGCAGCTTGCCCTTCATGTCCGCAGCCTCGACAATCTCAAAGGCAAATTCATCATGGCCGATGCCGTTGACCACCAGCGCGTCAAGGGTCATGCATTTTTTAATGTCTTCGGGTTGGGGACGGTAGTTGTGGGGGTTGAACCCTTCGCCGATGAGCGGAATAACTTCGGCACCGTCACCCACAACGGCCTTGGTAAAGCTGTAATAGGGATGGAGGGTCACCCCAATACGCGGTTTGGCGTTTGCAAATGCGGCTGCCGGGAGCAGGCAGACAAAAAGCAGAATGAAAATTATTTTTCTAAGCATTAATTGAACTCCTCACCCTTGGTGCGTTTCATTTCGTCTTCTCCGCTGCGGGAGACTATTTCCTTCCAGCCCGCGTTAATCAAAGCTTGATCCGTAATTATGGTGGGAAAGGGTTTATCGTTTGCTGCATGAAACCAGATCTCATAAGGAGCGTGACCCTGCTTCACCTTGTGCCCCCCTTGCGGGTGGACATGAGGCTGCTCAGAATCCATCTCCTCCATACCTGTGGTCATGGCAGGAAATTTTTTCTCTGCGGGCTGCGGAGTTGTCTCATAGGAATCTATTTTAAAAGAATCGAGTTCCGCCTGTGCATCGGACACGGCATTACCCTGCTTTTTTACGTGGTCATGAATCATAGCCAGCAGGAAAGTTCCCCTGATCTTATCATTCTGTTTTGAAATGCCCCGGTAAAGAGCCAAATGAGAATAGCCGCTGTCCAGAATTTTTCTTTGCCAAAAGATACGGCCATCTTTTTCCCAACCGCTGTCCTTAGTAAAGGGCGGAATAAAATCTTCTTCCAACTCGACAATAGTCGGCCAGCGGTTGTTATCGTCCGCATGAATGGCATCGATTTCAGCCCCCGCGCTGACCAGCCCGTTATAAACCGCAAGCTCCTGCGCATTAAGGGAATCAAAGGCATTTATCTGCCAGTCGGGATGGGAATATTCTTTCTTGGAAATATGTCTGATAGCTATGCTGGAAGCGCAAATGACAAGTGTGAGCAGCATGGTCGCAAAAACAAGTTTTGTTTCCCTGCCGGAACTGGAGGGGCGGATGACTTTTACGCACCCCGCATTATCTGTATGGCCCATGTGAAAACCTCATAAAAAGACGGCGGGCCGGGCTCCGACCCGCCGTGTAGTGGAGGATACTCTTGTTGCTGTAGAGTACGCTTTGCGAGAGATTATTTCATGTCTTCGGCTTTGATCCAGATAACTGCATCCTGACCGAGTTCTTTGCCTTTGTATTCTTTTTCAGGACCTACGCCCAGAGCTGCGAAGCCCCACCAGCCGGCCTTGGGAATACCGAAGGTGATGTAGCCGTTGGCATCGGAGAAGATGGTCTGGGTCACGAAAGAATCGTGGGGATAATCAACGGAGGATTTTTCGGGCATGGAGTTGTTTTTGAGGTTGGGCATGTGGCTCATGTACTCAACTTCAACTTCAGCACCTGCAACGGGTTTGCCTTCGGAAAGAACCTGAGCTTTGAAAACGTTGCCGGTCCATACGCCGTAAGGCTTGATCAGGGGAACTATTTCGCAGGGAAGACCTACAGGCTCGGCCCAGTTACCGGGAACACCGCCGACGTTGGCGATGAGCTTGGTGATCTGCTGCATGTAAACGTCTTCTTCTTTTTCAAAGTAGTAGCCGGGCTTCATTACGAAAACATAGTCACCCATGGAGCGGACGAGTTTTTTGGGAATCTTGGCTTCGTATGCGGGAGCACTGGAGTGAGGGTTTTTCCAAGTAATTTCTTTCAAAAGACCTTTGAGATCTTTTTTCTTGGCTTTAGAGTCACCACGCTGGCTGACAACGTAGAATTCTTCAATGCCGCCCATGTCCATCATATGGCCTGCTTCAGCAGGGTGAGTGAAGACAATGCGCATGTCCATTTCCTGCCCCTTATCCATCGCGATTTCAGGGGTGTACACCATCATGAAATGAGCAAAGGCAGTGCTACCGAATGCGAGCACGAAAAGTGCAGCCAGGGGAAGAATAAAACGAGCTTTCATCACATCTCCATTTTTTGAATTTGAGTGCTAATCTCAATATTATTACAAAAAATTAAGCACAGGACCACCCCATGCTTAATCAAAACCTTACTCTACGATGTCGACGCCATTGACTTCAATCTGATGTCCTTCACCGCCATCAAAAATAACAAGGTACGCACCGGCGGGCTTATCGAAATTGTATTCGCTGTCTTCGCTCATCGCACCCTTGAGGATAGTCTTGCCATTGCCGTCTTTCACGAACATTTTTACGCCCGAAGCGGAAGAACCGTCGGAAAATCCACCTTCACAGGTAATGGTGTTGTCACCGTTGTCAAAGCAACTCATGAGCGGAGTGTGCGCAAAAGCCTGCCCGGCAAATGCCAGAAGTGCAGCCAAAGTAAGAACTACGAGAATCTTTTTCATTTTATCTCTCCTGTGGAACGATTAATTAAACTTCTATAATTCAAGGACAGTCGGGGACGGTGAAACAAAACTCCATCCCCGGTGTCCTGTAATCAGCTTCTTTCTTTGGTTGCCTGCTGACTGAAATCCGGTAGCGGTACCGGGTCCTTGCGCCAGTTATCAAACAGCCCCAGCACAATGGTCAGCAAGACCACAAAACTGTAAAAGACCCCCATCATCTGGATTCCGTTCAGCCCCGCAGCACTACCGCCGGTATAGATCACCGATGCAACCAGAAAACCGAGGGCGGTGGGGAAAAGAATGGAGAAGGTCATCCATTTATACGATCCGGTCTGGACTTTGATCATGATGGTGGTCGCCAGACAAGGCGGGTAAAGGGCGAAGAAAATCATGACCGCCAGTGCATGCAGCGGGGTGAATCCGCCTTCGCCGGACTCGCTGCCCACGCGCTCTTCAAGGCTTTTATTTTCATCCGCACCCTGCTGGTAAAGCACACCGATGGTGGCAACGCTGGATTCACGGGCCGCAAAGGATGACATGATCGCCACGTTGATTTTCCAGTTGAACCCGGCCCACTGGGTCACAGGCTCAAGGCTGCGCCCGACCATGCCCAAAAAGCTGTTGCTGATGCGGACTTCCTTCATCTCACGGCGCAATGATTTACGGGAGGAAGAAAGTTTACGCAAAGCACGGTTCACAACCTTGGCGTCCTTGTCAGCTCCGGGCTTGAGGAACATGTACATGCCCGGATATTCAGCTTTGTACTTCTCATTAAGAGCCAGTGAAGCTTCCTTGCCACGGGTGGACATCTTGTCGTTCTTGTAGTCGTGATAAAGGTTGAGCAAGTTCACAACGGACTGAACATCCTGAAACTCTCCAGCATAGGAACTTTTCTTGATTTTGGTCTGGAAGGTCACCAGAGCCTGATCCATGCGCCCCTCGAATTCAGCCATCTTCTCAGCCGGAAGGCCGGGGAACTGAAGCAGGGTGAACACGCAGACGGAAACGGCAACAACAATGGAACCGACCTTCTTGATGTACTGCCATGTGCGCTCAACAGCCCTCTGCCCCACTCCGAAGATGGTCGGGGGATGGTACTTGGGCAGCTCCATGACAAAGGGAGCGGTCTCCATGGTTTTGAGCACCGTGGAGGTCAAAAGCTTTGAAATCAGCAGGGCCGCGAAGATGGTAAAAGTGGACAGGAAAAGCATGGCCCACGATTTATACTCAACAAAAAACACGTTGATCAGCAGGGTGTAAAACGGGATCTTGGCAAGGCAGTTCATGTAGGGAACGGTCAGGATGGTCGCCATTCTGGAACGTTCATCCGGGATGCCCTTGGTAGCCATGACACCGGGAACCGCGCAGCCCCCTGCAAAAACACCGCCGAGAATGTAAGGCAGGGTCGACTGCCCGTGCAGGCCGAAAGAATGGAACAGCTTATCCAAAATAAAAGCGATGCGGGCCATGTATCCGCTGTCTTCCAATATGGCGATCAGCGAAAACAGGATCACAAAAATCGGGATATAGTTAAGCAACCCGTTAGCGGAGTCCACCATCCACAAGCCCATGGAGCGGACATAGGGATCTTCCAGCAATCCGGCAGCGGGCAGGAGATCAGCGATGAAACTTCTCACTTTGGCGAGGTAAGGCCACCAGTAGTTGGTAAGCTCATAGCCCTGCACAATGGCCAACTGGTAAATGACGAAAACTGTAGCCACCAGAAAAAAAGGAGCGGCAAAGCGGTTCAAGACGATATTATCGATCATGTCGGTAATTGTGTCGCGACCTTCTTTGTCCTCGGTCACGCAGGATTCGACAATATCAGTAGCCAGACGGTCACGGCAGCCGAGCATGAAATCGGCAACATCCATGTAATGGTCTTCCTCGAACTTGTCCCTGATCTCGTTCGCCTTGGTCTGCGCTGCGCTGTTTTCGCCGAGTTCTTCGCGCACAATGCGCCGCGCTTCACTGTCCCCCTCAATAAGCTTGACCGCCATCCAGCGCAGAGGATATTTCCCGGAGAGTGTGGTTTTGCCCATACTCTCTTCCAGAGCAGCCACTTCAGGTTCAAGTTCTTCGTAGGTTACGCGCAGGACGTTGTGTTCCTTTCTATTGGCGGTGGCGATGATGGCATCACGCAATTCGTTTTTTCCCTTGCCCTTACGGCCAACAGTGGGAATGACGTCAACCCCCAAACGGTGGCTAAGTCGTTCCACATCCACATGAGTCCCGTTGCGCTTGGCAACGTCCATCATGTTTAGAGCCACCGCAATAGGAAAGTCCATTTCCAGCACCTGCAAGGTAAAATACAGGCTGCGTTTCAAGGATGAGGAATCCAGAACATTGACAACGACATCAGGCTGTTCGGTAAGCAGAAAGTCGCGGGCAACACGCTCTTCCAGGGAAAATGAAGTCAGGCTGTAGGTTCCGGGAAGGTCGACAGTCTCCACCCGCACATCTTTGTAGCGGTAAAAACCTGTCTTCTTGTCCACGGTAACACCGGGATAGTTGACGATATGCTGGTTCGCCCCGGTGAGCATATTGAAAGTCGTCGATTTACCGGCGTTCTGCTGTCCGGCCAGCCCGACCAAAAGGTTATCTTTGCGGGCTTCGTTGCTGCTGTTCATTATTATTATCCTATCAGTCCTGACTGTCCTGTTTATGCTGGATTAGTACTGCTCAACCTCAATGAGGCAGGCTTCTGATTTTCTAAGTGCCACCTTGTAGTTGGCAACACGGCACTCAATGGGGTCTCCAAGAGGAGCCCTGCGAATCACTTCAATGTCGGTCTGAGGTACGAAGCCGAGATCAAGCAGTCTCTGGCGAACCGCGCCTTTCGCATGGTGGCAGCGAATCTTTACCTTTTTACCAGAGCTTACTTCCATGAGTGTGCAGCACTTGCAAACCTTACCATGACCATGGCCGTGTCTATCCCTACGTCCCGGCATATCCGTCTCCCTCAATGATCTTGAAATTGAATTCATTTCTCGACGATTTTGAAGTTGAATACAGTTATCGGCGATTATGAATTTGAATACGTTTCTCAATTACCCAAAAGAAAATTTTTTATGCTATTTTAAGCGAAAAATAGCAAGGATAAATTTACAAATAAAATTTGCCTATCATTCTTGCTTTGGTTAAGTTAAAGGTTTTTCTTTTGTTTTTTTCAAAAAAAAACAAAAGAAATTTTTTTGTGGGTAAATTTATCAATAAAATTCAATTTTTGAATTCACGTGGCGGCTGTTCTTAAAAAATCAGGCTGTGGGAATTCCTTTTTCCTGACACTCGGAGCAAATGCCGTAAAGGACCACCCGGTGACGGGTCAGAGTATATCCATTATTTGCGGCAAGCACTTCCTGCCTGCGTTCAAGGGCATCGCATACAAACTCAACCCTTTTACCACACTGGGTACAAACCAAGTGATCATGGTGGTTATGCCCGTATGCATGTTCATACATAGAAACATTTTCGCCAAGATCAAGACAATCGGCCACCCCGGAATCAATCAGGAGCTTCAGGGTCCGATAAACAGTACTCATGCCGATTTCCGGCACTCTTTTGCGGACATATTCGGCTAATTGCTCCGCAGTGAAATGACCTTCAGTCTCAAGAAAAGTCTCAACAATTGCCCTGCGTTGCGGGGTAATGTTCAAACCTTTTTTATTCAGATATTCAATGAATACGGTTTGCGGTTCTTTTTGCATAGCAGAACGCCCTTTTTGTTGCAGATTAAATAAACGCTGCCGACACATATCACTAGTCATAATACCCCCGGCAAAGCCGGGGGCTTGAAATTTGTGAGCCGCTCAAAGCGGCTTTAAGACCCCCCTAAAGGCGGAATTTCAGTTGCTCCAACCGCTTGTCATCTTGTTCTTGTTTCCTGATGTACTCGCGGATTACTTTCTCATCACGCCCGACCGTAGACACAAAATAGCCACGAGCCCAAAAACTTTGCCCCGCATAACCGCGTGC